>JAFZUH010000012.1 GCA_017618435.1 Bacteroidales bacterium
CAGTTGGGAAATCTGTTTAAAAAAGTTACCAATGGGGGAAAACAAGACAACAATAAAGGAAAAGGAAATGATAATGGTGCATCCAAATATCAAAATGCCTTGAACACATTGACAGAAGAACAGCGTTGGGGTATAGAACAACTGATTTCGTCTGCAGATGCTCCCACTTTGCCATGGCCTATGGCAGACGAAGACCCGCATGATGGTATTATTCCGCAGGCATATCTTACTTTTATGGAAGGGATTAGCAATATATCCATGGATTCAATACAATCGTTGAGTGCCGCTCTCAACGCACGCTATATGTATAACAAACGTGTTATAAGTCTTACAAAAGGCTTACAGAACAGATTTGATGATTTTACTTCAAAAGGTATGCAGTGTCATTTCAAACTTGACAGCCTTGAAAAAGAACAGGAGTGTTATAAATATTTTCACGCTGCCGGTAGCAGGGCTCATTTGTTTACTTTTTATGATTTGCAAGTTCAGCCCAATACTGAAGGTGTGATGGTTGCAACTGCCGATTCCCGTATGACGATACCTTATGGCGGAACTATTGCCAAAGTCAATGGAAAATGGATGTTTATGCAAAGTGCAAGCAGTCAAAAGACAACATATTTGGTTCCCAAAGATGTGAAAATATGTGAGGATTATATTCAGACGCTTGTAAAACTGCAGGCTATGCTTACTGTACCGGAGTCCGAAAAACAAGAAACAATGGTATGGAAAACCGCTATAGGTCAGAAACTTATACGTGAGGCTATTGCCAACAATTCAAAAGACAATATTGTTTACGTTAATTATCCGCAAGCAAGTTCTCTCAATGCTTCGTTACGCAATGAGGCTCTCAAAGTTTTTAAAGCGGAAGTAAATGACAAGGTGTTAGATGTAATTGTGGGTGGAGATTGGGAATATGCTTACAATATATTCGGCAATGTGATAAAACGCCGTGTAAAATGCTATGTTGTAGTAGAATCGCCTGTGGCCAAATCGGTAGGTTTGTATTATCTTGGCAACGACAAAGTCGGTTCAGGTTGGGGCAATCTACGCTGGGACGGTGTGGTAGGATTTGTCGGTTATGTAAAATAGCCAACGAGCAAAGACAGCGGGTAGGAGGTGCCCAAATCAATTTGTGTACGGCACAATCTTATTTTTAGCAAGTCATAACCAATCTATGCCTACTGTACTTGTATAAATTCACAAAGTAATGGAACTGACACCCGAACAAAAACGCCGATACAACCGTCATCTAATTCTTGATGGTTTCGGATTAGAGGCACAAAAAAAATTGCTCAATGCCAAAGTCCTCCTTGTTGGGGCTGGAGGCTTAGGCTCTCCTGCTGCACTTTATCTATCTGCCGCAGGAGTTGGTCTTATCGGAATCGTTGATGGCGACACCGTGAGTATTGCTAACTTGCAACGTCAAGTCATACATTTTACGACTGATATTGGTCGATCCAAAATTGATTCAGCCGAAGAAAAAATTAAAGCCATAAATCCGAATGTGGCAGTAGTAAAACATGAGATATATTTGAGTGAAGACAATGCCATGGAATTGATTCGACCCTATGATTTTGTGATAGATGGTACAGATAATTTTGCTTCTAAATATCTTGTCAATGATGCTTGCGTAATGCTTGGCAAACCTTTCAGCATGGGGGGCATAAGTCGTTATTCGGGTCAAACAATGACACATATATCACAAAGTGCTTGCTACCGTTGTCTTTTTCCAGAGCCTCCTGCTATAGCTGATGTGGAGACTTGTGCTACTGTGGGGGTGTTGGGTTGCATCGCTGGAATGCTTGGCATAGTGCAAGCCACCGAGTGTATCAAATATTTGACAGGGATAGGGGAATTGCTTACGAATACTTTGCTTATCTTTGACTCGCTTACTATGCAGTGGCAGCATATTCGCTTCAATAAAAATCGTCAATGTGCATTATGTGGTGATACTCCTATCATAACACAACTTAAAGAGTATGCTTTTAAGCCATGCAATAAAAAAAGTAATAATATGTTCTTATTATTATATCTACAATAGTAGAAATTGAATAGTTGTCTTAGATACTTAATACTTTTGTAAAAGAAGCATTGTCAAAAGCCGTTTTATAACAATTTACATTGTGATATTGTAAAGTTCTTCTGCAAACTTATGAATGCCCTTGCGAATTTTTTCGCTTTGCTTTTCACGCGGCTTGGCTCTGTGATTTAAGTAGTTTGACAATTGCTTTTGGTTTATGCCCGTCAAACGTTCCATTCCCGCTAACGAAATAAACGAAGAATAATATTCCAAAAAACTTGCAATGTCTATTTTCCACCTTATCACAAACTCGTCTCTTATTTCTTTCGCCCAACGCTCTTTTGGTAAATTTTCTTTAATAAGTCTTATTGCTTCAAGCGTATTAGCCTTTACTTCTTCTATGCTATTGCCTGCTGCATATATCCCATCGCAATTTTCGGAATATGCACCAAAATAATCTTTCGATTTCTCTATAACTACAACTACCGTTTCCATAATTATATTTTGTATTTTTTCATTAATTTATTCGCTAACCCTTTAGAAATTTCTTTATATTTATAATTAATACTTTTGTGTAATAGGAAAAATGTTTATTTAGCCAAAAGCAGCCTAAACCCAATACCGGGCGTGCCATGTCCGGGGTGAAACCCCTTGCGTGAAGAAACCCTGCAATTTACTGGAGCACTATTGAAACTGCCACCTCTACACACACGGAACAATACTCCGGGTTTTGCCTGCTTCGGTTGGATTTTCTCACCATTTTTCTCAATCCAAAACACATCTTCGCACCATTCCCAAACATTGCCGGACATATCATACAAGCCCAATTCATTCGGTTTCTTTTCTTTGATAGGGTGCGTCCAATCTCTATTCTCTCGCCAAGCAACCTCATCTATTTCATTTCCTCCAGCATACTGATATCCATGGGAATGTTGTCCTCCTCGTGCGGCATATTCCCATTCAATTTCCTTGGGTAAACGAAAGTGAAATTCCAATAGTTGGTTACTTAACCTATCATTCAATCGTCGAATAAAACTTCGTACCTCACTCCAACTGACATTACCTATAGGATAATCTCTTTTTTTGCTATCCACGTACCAATAGGGATTTAATGTTCCCCATAAAGCCTGAGTACAAGGTGTTTCCCCTATGTAAAAATCAGGAACACCACACTCGTGTATAGTAAGATCGTCTTTTTGTGCATCTTTATCATAATTTATTCCATAAGGGTCAGTATTTTGTGTTCCCCTCCAAAATATTCCTCCCTTAACAGGCTTCATGGTAAAACTAATTCCATTTAAAGAGAGTATCAAATCATGCTTGAAATCAAAAATATTGTTTTCCATAGCGTTTAATTAGTTATTTTAATAGTCTACATCTTTTGAGTTGCTCTTGCATTGTCTTATCTTTATCACAATTTCCACTTGTTGTTCGGTATGGGCAGCCGCATTCAACCGGCAGACTCTCACCTCATAAATATCTTCATAACCCATGTCCAAATATTTGGAAATCTCCTTATTGCATTCACGTGGCAAATATCCTAATTTATATTCATTGTAATATACCGCAACGGCATAAGCATCAAAACGATTGCTTTCTTCTCTCTGTAAGTGCAGGATAGTCCCAATTTGCAAGGAAGCAAATGCTTCTGCTCCGTCCCAATAGGCAAAACCCGCAATGTGAGTATTCAACAAATGTCTGTTTGTACGCATCTCTTTTTTCTTTTCTTCAACTATGTCTTTCATCTTTCTTTGTTTTTATTTTGTACAAAAGTATTACTTATTTTTGACAAATAGTGTCAAAAAAATATTTGTATAATTTTTTTTGTTATTTTTGCAAAAAAATAATCATGAATAGTCAAGCAACACTTCAAAAACTTTTGCAAATAGCCATGTGCCTGCTAAATGATTCTTGTTCTGTAGAGGAGTTGCAGCAAAAAACTCAAATTGAACAGCGTTCAATATACCGCTATATCCACACATTAAAAGAAGCAGGATTCGGTGTCAACAAAAAGGGAAATCGTTATGAAATTGTCAAGTTGCCCAAAGAAATTGATGAAATCAAGAACTCTTTGTATTTGAGTCAGGAGGAACAATATATACTTTATTGTGCCATTGAAGGCATACAATTCTCTACCTCGCCTTTAAAAGAGGTGCTTAAAAAAAAGTTGAATGTCATATATGATTATAAAATGTTACCCAAACCCATTATCAGCGAACTATATGGAGATAATTTTCACCTGCTGGCAAAAGCCATACAAGAAAAAAAACAAGTAAAATTTCAAAAATACCATTCTGCAAAAAGCAATACAGTAACAGACCGATTGGTTGAACCTTATGCTTTCACACCCAACAATTATGACGTATGGTGTTTGGATTTACAAGACAACCAACCTAAAACATTCCGTATTTCCCGTATAGAAAAAGTGGTTGCAAGTAAGAAACATTGGGAGCATGAAGAGTTGCATAAACAAAATCCTGTAGATATTTTTCGTATGAGTGCACCACAACAAGATATTTCTATTACACTAAAACTCACCACAAGAGCCGCTAACTTGTTAAAAGAAGAATATCCTTTTGCTAAGGATTATATTCACAGCACCGAATCCGAAGACCAATGGATTCTAAAAACCAATGTTTGCGATATTAAAGGTGCCGGGCGTTTTGTGATGAGTCTGCTCAATGAAATAGAAATCATCAATTCACCGGAATTGGAAAAATATATCCATGAGCAAATCAAGTTATATCATCACGAACATAAAAATTTCAAGGCGTAAAAATATATATTTTTTTGAGTCTTGTTTAGTGTTTGCCTTATAGTAACGATGTCCACTTTTGTTGCAAAGAGTCAAAAGATAGGGCAAAATTTAATTTTTCAAAAAAGGCTTGTTTGGAAAATGTTGTTCCGCCCCATTCTATAAAATGCGGTGATACTTGTTGGCAGTCAATGAAATGGAAGTCAAATTTCAGCAAGATTTGCACCAAATAATAAAAAGCCACTTTAGAGGCGTCATTTTCATAATGAAACATAGATTCTCCCGCAAACATTTTTCCGATACTTACCCCGTACAATCCTCCGACAAGTTTTCCGTTTTTATAGGTTTCTACGCTATGGGCAAAACCTTTGTCGTGCAGTTGTTGATATGCATGGATAATTTTCTCGTTTATCCATCCGCCTTCTCTGTTCATAGCTTGACAATTTTTTATCACTTGGGCAAAATCGGTATCCACTTTCACTTCAAAATCTTGATGACGAATTCTTCGTAGCAGACTTTTTGAAAATTTGGCATTTTGAGGTAACACCAACAATCGAGGAAAAGGAGAACACCAAATAATGGATTCCACACCATTGTTTTCCCCGTAAGGCATAGGATATGCACCTGCGGTATAAGCCGCTAACAATCTGTCTACAGACAAACCGCCACCAAAGGCGACTATATCGCCCCAGTTTTCAAAATATTCTTCAGGCAAGGCTTCTATATCTACGAACAAATGGGGAGGCAGGAAGTCCAGCTGGCATAAATCCGTCATTATTTTTTATCCATTAATTCTTTAACTTTTGCTTCCAAGTCTTTGCCTCTTAAACCTTTGGCAACAATCCGACCGTCTTTGTCTAAAAGTACGGTATGAGGAATGCTGTGTACGCCATACAATTCTGCTGCTGCCGATTGCCAATACTTTAAATCACTGATGTGTGTCCATGTCAAACCGTCTTTGTGAATAGCGTCCAACCATTGGTGGCGTGCTCTATCTAAAGAAACCCCCAATATTTCGAAGCCGTCTTGATGATAGGTATTGTACAATCTGACCATATTCGGATTTTCCATTCTACAAGGTCCGCACCATGATGCCCAAAAATCTATCACCACTACTTTACCTTTTAAAGAAGACAGTTTAAACATTTTACCATTGGTGTCTGGCAAGACAATTTCAGGAGCCAAACTGCCTATTTCTGTCTGTTTGCTCTTTTGGAATGCTGTATATTTATTTTGGATATAGGCATCTTTGGGATATTTGTTGTGCAAGGTGTTCAAAACCGTATCAAATATTACCTTATTGCTTTCTATAGGTAAGTATTCCAATAGGAGTGAAGCGGCATAGTTGTCGGTATTTGCCATGCAAAGTTGTTGTTTTTCTATCATAAATTGAGCGTTTACCGCCGCCATTTCTTCTGTCGTAGCCGCAGAACCCTTCTGTTTGATTAGATATAATTGTTCATCGACTTTTTTGCTTGCCTGTTGGAATTTTTGCAACAAAGCAATTTCTTCAGAATTTACAACTCTGGTAATTTCGCCTGTTACCATATCAAAATCCATTTCAACGGATTTGTTGGGTTCCAAAACAACTAATATCTGCTTGTTTCCACTAAATTGGACGTAGTAAAAACCTATTTGGTCGGGCATATACGTAAATGTATATGTTCCTTTTTTTCCTAAGGTTATTTCTTCTAAAATTTGTTGTTGATTGAAAGGATTTATCAACTGAAGTTTAAGTTGTTCCTGTACATTGTTGGAAACTTGTCCCTTTAAACTAACATGGTTCGCTGCATTTGTCCATACAGACAACATAAGAACGGCACAAAACAAAATTCTGTTCATAATATTTATATATTTTTTGCAAAAGTACACTTTTTTTGAAACAAATATCATACCATAAATAAAAAAATAACAGATAAAATCAAGTGAATGGCAAAAGCTTTTAGTTTTTTTTGCCCAAAATATAAAAACCTGCTGTTAAATTTAGTATCTTTGCAGGCATATAAAATCGAATAAATATTTTTATAAATTTTTAATATCAGTATATGAAAAAGCAATATTCTTTATTGGCATTTATATTTATTTTAGGCGTTTCATTTTTGCATGCCCAAGAAAAAGAGATGCTGAATGTTACCAAAAAAGCAAAAGAAATGACAGATCTTACCAAAAAAGCAAAAGAATTGTCTTCTTTGGTTGGAGATAGTCCTGTCGAGAAAAAAACTTGGTCATTCGGTGCCGGATTTCAATTAACTGTAAGTCAAGCCTATTCCAAAAACTGGGTCGGTTCTGCCAATCCTTCTGTTGGGGGGACCATTGTAGGTAATGCATTCGCAAAATATGCCCATAACCGATTGGCATGGGAAAACACTTTGGATATAACTTATGGAGAACGGGTAACTTTTAATCCCAAGCCGCCAAAGGGGATAGGGACGAAAATGGAGAAGTTGTCAGACCGATTGGATTTTAAATCCAAATTCGGCTATAAGGCCGGCGGAAATTGGTTTTATGGGGCCATGTTTACATGGACAACACAATTGACCAACGGTTACGATAAGGATAATGATACATTATTGGTTTCCAGTTTTATGACACCCGGTTACATTACCTTATCGTTAGGTATGGATTATAAACGGGAAAAATGGTCATGGTATATATCCCCTATAGGTACCAAATTGGTAACAAAAGTTCATAATAAGTTTATTGATGTAGACAAAGACGGGGTTTTGGCAGGTAAAAAATTATATGCTTCTATAGGTGCTTCCACACATTTGGTATTTGCTGCTGACATTCACCCAAAAGTCAATTTGAACACCAAGTTGGAGTTGTTTTATGATTATTTGGGAGAATACAAACAATTGCGAAATTTGGACGTTCGTTTTGATATGGTGTGGATGTTCCGTATAACCGATTGGTTGAGCCTGTCTTTAACTGTTGCTGCATTGTATGATTATGATGTTAAATTCAATTGTTATGATGCGGACGGCAAACAAAGATATGTTGAAAAATACAAAAACAGAGTTGACAAAGAACTTGTTCCATTGCAAACAGACCATTTGCAATTTCAAGAATTTTTTGGTTTGACTTTAGGATATAGTTTCAAAACACCTAAAAAATAGTACCATAAAAACGGTTGTGCGTCTTTAGCATACAATACAAATCGAAGAAATCAGATGAAAAAAAGAAAATTATTATTTGTATTTTTGGTCTTGTGTTCTTGCAATATGAACGCACAATATTTGCAAGAACAGATTTCTCGTACAGATTCTGCAACATTGTTTGTCTATGCCGATGCCGAATTTAGTTATAATTTTCCTTTGGCTGATTTGAGAAAAGAATTCAGTAATTTTTTGGCAGTAGGGGCAAGTATAAATGTGAAAACAAAATCAAATTGGTTGGTTGGTTTTGCTTTTAATTATCAGTTTAGCGGAAAGGTTCGTCAAGAGGTTGTAACAGAGATGTTTCAATATATTATGGGGGGAGGCAACTATTTTATTTCAAGTAGCGGTTTGGCAACCGAGGAGGTGAGTGTGGATTATAGGGGCTTGTCTTTTTATTTGATGGGAGGAAAGATTATACCCGTTTCTCAACGGTTCCGCAATTCAGGTATTTTGCTTAAAGCCGGTTTGGGTATCAATCAACATTATATTTTTATCAAAAATCCTAACAACGAAGTTTTGCAACTCAACGAAGAATACAGAAAAGGATATGACAGATTGACTTTGGGCTATTCTTTGTATGAGTTTGTCGGGTATCAACACATGACCAAAAAGAATTTGTTGTGTTTTTTCGGCGGAATAGAGTTCCAACAAACATTCAGTCATCGCCAACGGGCATGGGACTTTAGCCTGATGAAAAAAGATGACAGAAAGTTTTTTGAGGCATTGATTGGTTTAAAAATTGGCTGGATTATTCCTTTATATAAACATAATCCTTATCGCGTTTTCCAATCAAAATTTTAAAGTTGTGTTTTTTTATAATATAGGCATATATTGTTATGATTTTGTCGCCAAGTTGTTGGCGTTGAAAAATCCAAAAGCAAAACAATGGGTGAGGGGAAGAAAAACATTGCTGGAGGATATGCAACAACAAGTAAAACCTTCGGATAAAAGAATTTGGGTGCATTGCCCTTCGCTTGGTGAATTTGAACAAGGTCGCCCCTTGATAGAACGGATAAAAAAATATTATCCCGAATATCAAATTTTTCTTACTTTTTTTTCTCCATCAGGTTATGAGGTGAGAAAAAACTATCCCATGGCAGATGACGTATATTATTTGCCCATAGATAAACCCAAGTATGTAAAACGGTTTTTTGATATTGTTCAGCCTCAATATGTTTTTTTTGTAAAATATGATTATTGGCTTAATTATATTCAAGAAGCCTATCGTAGAAAAATTCCTTTTTATTCAATAAGTTGCATTTTCCGCCCCCAACAATTTTATTTTAAGGTGTACGGCAAACCCTTGCTGCAAAAATTGAAATTGATTACCTGCTTTTATTGTCAAGATGAAAACAGTGCTACATTGTTACAACAAAATGGTATTCAACAAGTAAAAATTGTAGGGGATACTCGTTTTGATAGAGTGCAAGATGTCGTTAATGCTGTACAACAAAATGATATTGTCCAACGCTTTGTTGGAGATAAATTTACCTTAGTTGCAGGTAGTTCATGGTTGCCCGATGAAATTTTAATAGCCCAACTGATAGAACAATATGCAGATATACAATTGGTTATTGCTCCACACGAAGTAGATGAAGAACGTGTGGAAGAACTGCAACAATTGTTTGGACACCAAAAAACAATCAGATATACACAGGTGCAGGGCAATCAAGATTTGTCATTGTTTAACGTGCTGATAATTGATACAATAGGAATATTAAATGCTCTTTATACCTATGGGCAGGTTGTTTATATAGGTGGAGGCTTCGGCAGGGGGATTCATAATACATTGGAGGCTGCAACATACGGAAAACCAATAGTTTTTGGACCAAAATATCAGAAATTTAAAGAAGCGGTTGATTTGGTAAATCAACGTGCCGCTTTTGCTATTCATAATTATGCTGAATTGCAGGCTGTTTTTGAACGTCTGTTGCAAGATGAAGATTTCAGAAGACAAGCCTCCCAAATATCAAAAACATACGTTGCCACCCATGTGGGGGCGACAGAAAAAATACTGCAGGATATAAATCTTTAACTAAAGATGGTCATCAAAAGGTCGTTGCCGATAATATTTATTGCTTGTTCGGCAATATCTTTGGTTTTGAAA
>JAFZUH010000095.1 GCA_017618435.1 Bacteroidales bacterium
CGAGCAATTTGTCGGACATCGCCGCCATGAACGCCAAGCCCGAACAGGTTTTGGTGGGTATTGCCGTTTCGTCGAAATATACTGTTGAGGCCATAGAAGAGTTGTATCTTGGTATGCGAATGTGCTGCCAGCGTTACGGTGTAGACCTTGTCGGCGGAGATACGACATCAAGTGCGGGCGGATTATTTATTTCGGTAACCGTCTTAGGGTATTCTCCCAAGGAAAAAATAGTGAAGAGAAGTACGGCGAACGAACATGATTTGATTTGCGTGAGTGGTGACTTGGGTTCCGCATATATGGGTCTGCTCATTTTAGAGAGAGAGAAACAAGTCTTTTTGGCAAATCCGCAGGCACAACCGGATTTGGAAGGGTTTGACTATGTATTGGAACGCCAGCTGAAGCCCGAACCCCGCTTGGATATTGTACAAATATTGGCAGAAAAAGACATTGTGCCGACTTCCATGATAGATATTTCTGACGGATTGGCCTCCGAGATTATGCACATCTGTAAGGAATCGGACAAAGGTTGCCGTCTGTACGAAGAGAAAATACCCATCGACACCAAAACATACGACTCTTGCTTGGAGTTCGGTATTACTCCTTCGGTGGCAGCACTCAATGGGGGAGAAGACTATGAGTTGTTGTTCACCATTAGACAAGATGATTACGAAAAGATAAAACATTCCCCGGACATCACCGTTATAGGTTACATCACCGACAAGGCAGAAGGTTGCTCCCTAATAACCAAAGATGACAAACTGATAGAACTCAAGGCTCAGGGCTGGAATGCCTTTGTCAAACCTACTAACAATGAAAATGAGAAATAGATTAGTCATTGCGTTGGTTGCCACGATACTGCTCGTGGCAATGTTGTCTTGCCGCAAGCGGGAAAAATATCCAGACGAACCTTATTTGGAGTTTAGGAGTTTGACCAAGATAGATAACGGCACCCCGATAGACAACGAAGCGTTGCTGACAACATATTTCACTGACGGCAAGGGCAATATTGGCGCCTTGGGCGATGATACTGCCAAGAACTTTTTTATCACTTATTACGAACTGCAAAACGGCATCTGGGTGGCTCCCGAAGAGTTCGCCGAAAGTTTTAATGTGTGTCTGCCGCAATTTTTGCCTTCCGGCATAGAAGAACCATTAGACGGTGAAATCAAGTTGAAACTTAACATCAACAACCCATATTCTACTTTTGACACAATTAAGTTTGAGTGTTATGTCAAAGATAGAAATAATCTCAAAAGCAATATTATCGCAACAGATTCATTAATTATAAAAAAAATATAATATATGATAACCTTTCAGCAAATAGAGAAATTGTTATATACAGATAAGTCTCTCAAAATAGGGAAAGATGTAATAGAACGTATGGATAAATCTTACCAATTTTTGGAGATGTTTTCCCGCAACAAGATAATTTATGGCGTGAACACGGGCTTTGGTCCCATGGCACAGTATAGAATTAGCGACAAAGATTTGAATGCCCTTCAATATAATATAGTACGTAGCCATTCGAGCGGGACAGGTCCTTCGTTGAAGCCAATAGAAGTCAAAGCGGCGATGTTAGCCCGTCTTTATACCTTTTCGCTTGGCTATTCCGGGGTACAGCATCAAGTGGTTGAGCAGTTGATTACCTTTATCAACAAAGGTATTTATCCGTACATACCCGAACATGGGAGCGTTGGCGCAAGCGGAGATTTGGTGCAATTGGCACATCTGGCACTGACGCTAATAGGCGAGGGCGAAGTTTTTTATAAAGGCCAATGGCAGCCAACAGCCAGCGTGCTGCAAAGTGAAGGCATCGCACCTTTGCGATTACAAATGCGGGACGGTTTGGCATTATGTAACGGAACGGCGGTAATGACAGGTATCGGTTTTGTAAATGTTCGCAACGCCCGCAGACTATTACATTTTGCCATGCTTACCTCATTGCTGATAAACGAAATCGCTTCTTCGTACGATGATTGCTTTGCGGAGAAATTAAACAATCTAAAATGCCATAAGGGACAACAAAACGTGGCAGCGACCATGCGAAAAATGGCCGAGGGAAGTCATTGCCTCAGAGACAGACAACAAGAATTGTACGAACAAAAGCATTCGGAACAAATCTTTGACACAAAAGTGCAGCCATATTATTCTTTGCGGTGTGTGCCACAAGTGCTCGGACCCGTTTGGGATACCATCGCCAATGTGCAAGAAGTCGTTGTCAACGAATTTAATTCCGTAGACGACAATCCAATAGTTGACATTGAGACGGGAAATGTCTACCACGGCGGGAATTTTCACGGCGACTATGTTTCTTTGGAGATGGACAAACTGAAAATAGCCGTCACCAAACTGACCATGCTTGCCGAGCGTCAGCTAAACTACATCTGCCACGACAGAATAAACGGCATTTTGCCGCCATTTGTCAACTTGGGCAAATTGGGACTCAACTACGGCATTCAAGCCATGCAGTTTACCGCAACCAGCACCACCGCAGAGTCGCAGACATTGTCCAATCCGATGTATGTGCATTCTATCCCAAACAACAATGATAATCAGGACATCGTTTCTATGGGTACGAACTCCGCCTTGATAGCAAGAAAAGTCATAGACAATGCTTTTCAGGTGATGGCAATATATTCCATCGGGCTGGCTCAAGCCGTAGATTGTCTGCAATTAAATAAAAAATTGTCCACTGAAACATCCGCCTTTTATCAAAATATCAGAAAAATTGTCCCCGCATTCATTGACGATACGCCTAAATATCAAGATATACAAAATGTATATGATTGGCTGAAAGACTCTGAATTAAATCTAACATATCAAGAGTTGTAGCCGA
>JAFZUH010000096.1 GCA_017618435.1 Bacteroidales bacterium
AAAGTAATTGAAAAAGCAAAAATATATCGATTACACTTACAACCAAAGCAAAAACAAATTGAAAGATATTATTTTAATGAAATTGCAATATTAAAATCATACATTCAAAATATAGGATACGCAAAATTAACCATAGGATATAAAAAAAGTGGTAAATATTTAGAATATTGTATAACTAATTTTTATAAAATATAAGATAAAATAAAAGATAAGCGTACTCGGTCAACCATTTAATAGGTATCAATACTGCTTATCTTTTACAAATGCAAAGATACAATAAAAAAATAATATAAACAATAAAAAATCAAAAAAAATGAGAACAATCAAAATTAACAAGGATATCACATTAGTGATAAAGAAAAGAAAAGCAGCAAAAAAAAGCACCAAAAAACGCCGCAAAACTACGAAAAAACGCACAAGAAAAAGTTATAGATAATGACAAAATTTAAGTCTTTAATGATAGAAATTATCTTAAAAATAAAGATGTTTTTTGAACTTCTGTTCAAAATAGAGATGTTGTGAATTGCTTTAAATTTTGTATCTTTGTAGTCTGAAACAATGGCTTGTTTTAAAGTCATACACGGGGGTTGGTTGTGAATTGCTTTAAATTTTGTATCTTTGTAGTCTGAAACAATTTTAAGTGCGCAAAGCCACGGCAAACTTCAGTTGTGAATTGCTTTAAATTTTGTATCTTTGTAGTCTGAAACAATTTACATGCAAAATGTAATCAATTTGCAATCGTTGTGAATTGCTTTAAATTTTGTATCTTTGTAGTCTGAAACAATAACGGCGGCTTCGACCGGTTTCGGGCAGTCGTTGTGAATTGCTTTAAATTTTGTATCTTTGTAGTCTGAAACAATTTACCGGACATATTAGTGAATACTCCTTTAGTTGTGAATTGCTTTAAATTTTGTATCTTTGTAGTCTGAAACAATAACTATCAAAAAATCTCTGAACGTGAGTCAGTTGTGAATTGCTTTAAATTTTGTATCTTTGTAGTCTGAAACAATACGGACGATGTGCACATCGTCCCTCCATTAGTTGTGAATTGCTTTAAATTTTGTATCTTTGTAGTCTGAAACAATACATTTTCAAGAAAAGCACTGCCATTAAGCAGATTGCAATGAAATTCAGAAAAGAAAAATTCCACGTAAAAGCGTGGATTTTTTTTATTATCTTTTTGATTTTTTCATTCCGTTGATCTGCTATTTGCTACGCAAATTTTCCTTTTTTGCTGCCAAATGATGCCAAATGGATAAAAAAACTATTGGTTTGAGGAAGCAAAAACATCAAAACAACTCCAATTGCTGACCTGCAGTGGAAGGTTGTACCGATTTCTTAGACATATACAATTCTATTTCTCCGAATTGTTTGTCGGTAATGCACAATATGCCTATCTTACCATGTTCGGGCAAATAGGATTTTACCCGCCGAATATGCACATCGGCGTTTTCTTTGCTCGGGCAATGACGAATATAAATGGAAAATTGGAACATGGTGAAACCGTCTCCCATAATGCGTTTGCGAAAATCGGCGGCCGCTTTGCGTTCTTTTTTTGTTTCGGTAGGCAAATCATACAATACCAATACCCACATAACACGATATTCGCTGAATCTATCCATTCAATTGCATTTCAGGGTATAAAATTTTGCGGATTTCTCCTGCAAAACATTTATAAACAGAAGCCGTAGTGGTGCTTGCCGCCACTTCAAGCGGGCTGCGTCTTCCGTCTATATACACCTCCATGGTGGGAATATTCAACAATTTCACCTTTTGTTCTTTGCTAAGCGTTTCTCCGGGTTCTTCCTGCTTCACCATATCCATCACCACCCTGTCCACATAAGGGCGATATGGTTCCATAATATCATCGGCCAAACAATAGGCATTGTATTTATTTTTATGATGTATGCCCATTTGCACCAATAATCCGCTTGATACCAGTGCCCTTGCTATAACAGCCCGCAAGACTGCATAACCGTAATTGAGCAGATGATTGGGATAGTCCCCGTCTTGTCCACGCGTAAATCCCTCTATGGAAGGAAAGGCATATTTCCAATAATAGTTGGCTGCCCGTCCCTCCAAATTGGTATTATCACCACTGCGCACCTCATTGGCCCATTGATACATATTTTTCACCTCCATTCCATATACGGCTTTCAAGGTGGCTGCCTGATTTTGAATTTTTTGTTGAACAGTCTGCTGCCATAATTGCTTTTTCAAAGGAAGCGATGCTTCCATTTGCACCCGCCACCGTTCGGTAAGTGTGGTATTGCCTTCCATGGGTAAGAGCAAGCCTATGGGCATGTGAGAGGCAGAACAAGTCAGCAATGCCACATTATTGTCCAACAAAGCCTCCAACAAGCCTTGCGTAAGCGTGATACGACGATGATCCAACACCATTATGCCGATATCTTCTATGGGCACAGTATGTATGTTTTCCTGTTTGACAAAATCAGGAACAGCAGTCTGCTCCACTTCCGGCAACTTAATTACCAATTGTCCGTTTTGCAGGGATAAATAGGCCGGATTTCCGAAATAAAGCGTTCGTTTAATCATTTTTTTATTTCTTTATGCGTAACTTTACCGAATTTATCAATTTTGACCGTTTGGGAATGGGTTGTATCTTATCAGTTGTCAAAAAATATTTGACAACTGAAATTTCTTTTAACTATTTGTCTTTTTACAAGTTATATATTTTAATATAATGCTATATTTTGAGGTGACAAAAGGCATCATTTTTTCGCATCGGCAGTTATTAAGCAATACTTAATAACTGATTTAAATATAATTCACTACTTGTTTGAATGTTTACTATATACATTTTGATATTTGCAAAAGGTGCACCAAAAAAGTCCGGTCATCTATTCCGGCGTGAGCCGTATTTCCATCTATGGAGAACAATGCCACCGATATTTTGTCGTCAATGACAGTGCTGTGGAAAATATTGTTTTGCTTAACGGACATAAAATACAATGTTATTTTAGTTTTTGGGGGTCGTTTGCCGGTGGCAGAAAATTATCGGGTGATGCAACAGGTCTCCCCAACTCTTTTTCCGTCTCCTTGCGTGCCACCCCGGCCACTTTTCCGCCGCGTTTGGCTATTTGTTTGCTTTCACCGAAAGAATCAGGTTTTTCTTTCTCTGATATTTCGGTTGTTACACGCTCTCCGAGCATGGTAAAAATCAGTTCCAAATCGTTCATGTGGTCTCGCAGGTTTTGATTCTTTTTAGTCAGTCCTTTGAATTCTTTGTATTCGGAGGGTGTCATGCCGAAAGTGGCTTTTGAAATTTCGGCTGTCAAAATGGCAAAGTCCTGTTCTGAAGTAATACCCCGTTTTTTCCACTCATCCGTCAGGTTCTGGCGGATGGCGATTCCTCTCCAACGCTTGTCTATCCAATCTTTTGGATACCCCTTTTGCTCATAGAGCGTTTTCATTCTTTCCTGTGCAAGTTCCGGATTTTCGATTTCAAGCATACGCTCGTAACCAACAGTTGCCAACCATTGCTTAAAAGGCTCCGCTTTGGGTGATGGAATGGACTGTATAATACGTAAAACGCCTTTTACATTTGCACAGTCGGTAAAATATTTTTTTCCATCGGCACTCGGTAATTTCAGTTGTACCCAAAATGGGTACAACTCATATTCCTTTAAATCACGGTCTTTCATTTTCCTCCAATACTGCCTTGGATTCAGTGAATCTGTCAATGCTTCCACCACATCCACAACAGAGAAATACCATTGTTCTTCTTCTTCGTTCCACGCGGAACGGATTTTCTTGTCCTGAAATAGTTTTATGCTTGCCATTGCAGTGCTATTTTATGGGTTTGCCGTTGATTTCTATGATATTGCCAAGTCTGTCAACTTTTATTGGAACGCAAGTTTCTTTTATCATTTCGCCTGTTGTAGCGCGCTCAGTTTTATTTAATGTTGAGAATTCTAATTTATCAACGATGGATTTCGCTACTTTTTCAGAAACAAAGAAACATTGATTTCCTGATGACGATACCATTTTATATATTCTTTTCTTTTCTACAACCATAATACCATTTTTCAAATCTTCGGTGGTTGGCAGATATACCAAATCGTTTGGCGAAAGAATGAAAAGTAATTTTACATTTTGGTCAACCAAATCCTTATCTTTTAAGAATTTCTCAATGTTATCTTTCCATTTTTTACCGTATTCCTTTTGACAGTCAATCATAGTATTGAGCGGAATGGTAAGGTAGGAGCGTATCTTTTCTATTTCCCCAGTATCCTTGTTTTCTTTTTCTGATACGAAAATAGCAAAGAATAGATTTGTGCCTTTGGCTGCCTCAACAAATTTTTTAGACTTGTTTCCATTTTGTCCTACTGCAAATTTTTCTGCTTTTTCGTATTTCCTTACTTTAATGATTGGCTGGTGGAACTTGCCGTTATTCAATGCAATAATATTACGGTTCATTTCGTCAATGCCGTCTGGCGAGAATGCTAGTTCTGGATTACCACCTTTTGCTTCCAAATGTGCCAAAAGTATTTTCTGTATGCCAGAGTCTGCTATACTTTCCTCTATTGTCTTTTTGTCGAATGAAGTGTCGAGGTTTTTGCGTGTTGCAAAATAGCGTTCTTTTGTTTCTTTTGTAAAATAGTAAACCTCAATTTTAGCAGGATTATCTTTGTTTTCCTCAAGATATTTTTTGATGGACTTGGCATCTTTGCCTTCTGCCAGCAGTTCGCGAATCTTTTGCTTGAAATCTTTGTTTACGATGTTGGTTGGCTTTTTCAATGCTTCGTTTAGCGAAACGGCCTTTATTTTGCGCAGATTCACTTCTCCGAAAACAGTATCCTTGTGCATTGATTTGCGGATTGCCCAACTGTCGCCTTTTTCTTGCTTTACAAGAATTTTCTTTCCGTCTTCATAATGTTCGGAATGGTTAGTAGTCTTGTTGATTACACGTAAATTCTGCTTGAAACTTACAATAATGTTTTCTAATGACTTTTGTACATCGGTAGTAAATGATTCCCATGGCTTTAGAAATTCTTTTGCAATTTCTTTTTCTTTTCCATTAATGATTTCCTTTTCGAAACGACGTAATTTGCGTTGCAGTTGGTAACGGTTCGCATTGTGTTTTAAATCGTATTTGGAGTGTGCCGCTTCATTGTTCAATAGGTTTACATGGTCGCGGGTTGTACAGGCTATTACGATTGCATCCATTGCGTGATGGCGATGGTCGATACGCTTCTTATTAAATCCTTTTGATAGTTCAAACGGCATATTTGGAATCAAGTGTCCTTCTGTAGTGGTTGTTGTAAAGCAATCTTTTCCTGTAATTTTGTTCATTCTCTCGAAACGTGGCAGAATTATTCTGTTCCACACATCGTTGATGCCCCAATCCTTTTTCAGGTAATCGGTAATTGTGCCGTTGCACGAAATCAAGTTCTTTGACACGGCTTCCTGTTCGTATTCTCCGTTTGCAAGTTTTTCTCGCACAATGTTTGAAAGCAAACCCTTGACAACCTTGCTTATGTAACGGCTGTCGTTCAGTTGCCGTTCGATGAATCCGTCAGGAATATCGTCCATCAGCAATTTGTTCTTTTTTGAGCGATTGTTTGTATAGTGCTCTTTTACAAAATCTTCGTATGCTTTAA
>JAFZUH010000097.1 GCA_017618435.1 Bacteroidales bacterium
AAAATCGGGCGGAACTATTTTTGAAGTTTTACAGGTAAATATCACCTCCTCACAAATTCCTTTTATCCCTTTGGCTCTTTTGAATGAAAAAAGGCGACAATTATTAACTCAACACGAAAACCTATTGATAGGCACTCATAAAAAAGAGATAAGAAACGCTCCCGCAAAAAATATTGAAATATATTCTACAACAGCCGATTACACATGGAATATCAGCAACCGACAAGCAGAAGAATTTTATCGGAAACAAGGTGTCAATATTCTTGAACGGGCATGGGAATGTCAAAGCAGACAACAACAAAAAACAGTGATGAAAACCAAATATTGCCTTAGATTTCAATTGGATATGTGTCTCAAAAACAATCCGACAAGACAAAAGAAACTATACATGGCATACAATGACAACTATTTTTGTCTTGATTTCAATTGCCGAAACTGCGAAATGTTGATAAAACCTATTGATAAAATTGATAAATAAGAAACAAAAACAATCAGACATTTTTTAGTCCTTGGCCGCTTGATAACGGTCTTCTCTAAAAATATCGTTTTTATTTATCGGTCGGAAATCTGCTAACCAAATAAAATTGGACAACAAAGGTAAGGTCAATTCACTTTCAGGATACATATTGCCTTTTACCTTTTTGTACATTCTTATCATACTCACCTGATTGTCTTCAAAAAATATCCGCATTTGCGAAGATGTGGATTTTTGTATGCCAACCAAATCGCCATTGTTTTCTTGCACATAGTAAATACATTCTGCATTGGCATCAATAAAAACTTGCTGTATCTTATTGTTTTGAAAATCCAACCACATATTTATTCCTTTTATTTGGTTGAATTTTTCCTGTTCAAAAACATCGGCAAAGATAGATGCATTCATAATAAAGTGCATATTGCTGATTTCCTGATTTTTGATAAATAATTTGATGGTATCGGCCTTCAACTGATTTTTGTCAGACCACAACACGGGATTTCCAATAAGAAAAATAACAGAATCCAAAGCATCGTATGCCAAAGAATCGCAAACCCCTTGCAAATCTTCCCTGAAAAACCGCACATTGTAATAGGCTTGAATAGACTGTATTTCCTGTGCCGTATCAAATGCCAACCACATTTCCTGCCCATGGACAAACAAACTGTCATTGTTTTCAATCAATACGGCAACAGCACTGTCTATCAAATAGGCATAGCCTTTTTGTTGCTGATATTCAGCATAATGACCGGAAAACAACGTATTTTGTGTACTGTCTGAAATCAAAACATTTCTTCTGGCAATTCCCATATCATTGTCTCTATCAAACCAAATCGTATCTGCCTGCAAACATTGTGTATGATTATATAGTTTGGCATGTTTTTCAAATTGACAAACATTATTGAAGGTATTGTACCAACCATATTCACAAGTTATAAAATTATCTTCCGATTGTATTAATGTCGGTCCCAAAAAATAAGCGATTTCACTCTGCGTATTATACATCAAAGTATCCGAATGCACCACATATTGTGGAGTTGTCAAAACTACACTGTCTTTGAAATACACTTCGCTTGTCTGGGTATAATACCATCCTTGCACACTTTCAAGCGTGCTGTTTTCACTCACCAGTCTTCCATGAGTATTATAAAAACCGACATCGGCAATTCTGTCGTAAATCAGTTTATCAGTATAAAGAGAAGTATTGCCATTGGTTAAAACAACTGTATCTTTTGTAATAACAGCCTGCTTGGTATTTCCATTGTATATCAAATGATTGCCGTAAAGAATTACAGAATCGTTGATATGAATATTCAAATTTTTTCCAAAGGCTTCAATAAGGTTTTGTTTTTCATGGAAATAAGCCGTATCGCAATAGCCAATTGCCCCCTCGTGAGAAAACACAACATCTCCGTACAAAATTTGCACATTGGGCTTTATTTCAGCATCATACACAAGCCGTTGGGCGGTACATTCTATCTTTTTGGCAGACGTATTTGCTTGCCCCAGCAAATCGAAAACAAAACTTATTTGACAAACAAATATAACTATAAAAAAAACTGTTTTCCTCATCATTACAAATCATGAATAGATTTTCTTTTGCCCAAATGCAAGGTTAAAAATCCTGTCAAAAGCAAATATTGTTTAGGGGCAAACATCATTTTTTCCACAGGCAAAGCGTATACATCAACCGCAACTCCCATATCCATTTTTAAGACAAAATTGTCATTGGAAGAAAAATCAAAACTAAATCCTGTTTTAGCATAAATACCCGGATGAAATTTTATTTTTTTTATTCCGCTCAAAAACGGAGCCTTGCTTTCTATCATATCAATATATGTGTCTTCGGTATATTGTTCTGTTTTTATGTCCAATACCGCTTGTCCATCGCTATTATAATAAATATAATACACATTTACAAAAACAGGAATAGACACCCCTAAAGAAAGTCCTCCATAAAAAAAGTATCCGAACTCTACTCCCCCATTATATGGACGAGTATTCAAAATGCGGGTACAGCCATAACCTCCTCGAAGCAAGAAAAAATAATTCTTTTTGCCCAGCACAAAATTATTCAGTCTTTGTTCTTTAAAATGGCGATAAAAAGTCCATTCCATATCAAAGCCATGCTGTAACTTAACAGACTTTATTTTTTCTATTCTTGCACCTACTCCTACACCATTGGTATGTAGGGACAAAAACATATCCCACTGACGAATTTTTAATGTCTGTGTTTCCGGTTCTCCAATATCTATCTCTTGCGAAAAAATTGGAAAACAAAACATCGACAATAAAATTATCATTGCCGATTTTTTAGCAAAATTCCGCATAAAAACTCTACAATACAACCAAATTAAAGAGTTGCTGTTTCTGAAACGGTATCAACTGCTTGTGTATATATCGGACAACGTTCATGGGTGTTGCAAGAAATGCAAACAACAGCGATGACCAACACTACAATGGCGATTAATTTTTTCATTTTTGTACTTAATATTTTTTATAATTATAAAAATTTCCTGCAAAAATATTATCTTTGCATTCTAAAATGCAAAGATATAAAAAAAATATACATGGAAACAATTAATCCGAAAATTGAATCTTCGTGGAAAAATATTCTTATGCCCGCTTTTCAAACGCCAACCTTTTTTGCTTTGAAACAATTTTTGTTGGAAGAAAAAAAGCACAATCTTGTTTTCCCTCCCAACAACTTAATATTCAACGCCTTTCAACTCACTCCTTTTGATAAAGTCAAAGTTGTTTTGTTGGGTCAAGACCCCTATCACGATGTTGGACAAGCACATGGTTTGTGTTTTTCGGTACCCAAAGGTGTCGCATTTCCCAAGTCGCTGATAAATATTTTTAAAGAATTGTCAAGTGATATAGGTTGTGCCATTCCTCAAAGCGGCAACTTAGAAGCGTGGGCCAAACAAGGTGTTCTGTTGCTCAACGCCACCTTAACAGTAAGGGCTCATCAGGCTGGCTCTCATCAAAACAAAGGTTGGGAAGAATTTACCGATTTTGTCATCAAAACCATTTCCGAACAAAAACAAGGTGTTGTTTTTCTGCTTTGGGGCAAATATGCACAAAACAAAGAATATCTTATTGATACCAACAAACATTATATTCTCAAAGCCGTACATCCTTCTCCTTTATCTGCTTCAAGAGGATTCTTTGGGTGCAAACATTTTTCCAAAACAAATGAAATTCTTATAAAACAAGGTCTTACGCCTATTGAGTGGGATTTGAACAAGCAATGACAAAAGTGTTAAAATATTGTTCGGCATTTTGGCATTTGTTTCGTGTAAACAATTTGATAATTATTATATTAACAGTATCTTTACTGCAATATTTTCTAATTGTTCCCATTTTAAACAATTACGGTTACGACAATTGTTTTTCAACAATGGAATGGATTTGCTTTGTTGCAGGTATTGTTTTGATTGCCGCAGGAGGCAATTGTATAAACGATTGTATGGATATAACTTCCGATGTTGTAAACAAAAAGAAACACAAAGTTATAGGACAAACTATCTCTTACAACAAAGGTATGATTATTTATTATATCATCACTATTTCAGGACTTTTATTTGCCATTATCCCAAGTTATGGAAAAAATATGCCATGGATTTTCATTTGCTTTTTATTGTGTGCTTTGTTGTTGTGGCAATATTCTACACTATGGAAGAAAAAAATACTTGTCGGCAATTTTATCATTGCCCTTTTGAGTAGTTTTGTTGTTTTGTTTCTGTTTTTGATACCTGTCAACATATTCAAAAATATAAATGAAAAAATAATTCAAGAACTTTATTTATTTATGTTTTGTTATGGCGGCTTTGCTTTTTTATTTACCTTTATTAGAGAGTTGATAAAAACAATGGAAGACGTGCGAGGCGATGCCCGTACGCATTGTAGAACCATTGCTGTTGTGTGGGGAATAAAAAAAACAAAAAAAATAGCCTTGGCTTTTATCGCTATTGCCATTATTGCCCTATCGTTCATTACCATTATTTTGTTTGTTTATCAACATTTTTTCTTGGCAATTTATACTGGATTGGGCTTAGTTGGTCCGACATGCCTGCTGTTTTATGAAACATCTATCATCAAAAACAGCAAAACGTGTCATACGCCAAGTCTTTTAAGCAAAATAATCATGCTATTGGGCATACTTTCCGCTGTTTTTGTCTATAGATACATTTTTCTTTCCTGAATTTGATTTACTTCTAATAATAAAGTTCGCTTTGCTTAAACAAAAGTTAATCATGCAGAAATGTATGATTTTTTATTACTGAAAACTGATGTTATCTTTTTCATTATTGGGAGATATATTGGTCAAAATTTATACTTTGAGTATTCTCAAAACTTGAACTTATATTAAATTTATTTTCATCAATAAAAAAATTGTATCTTTGTATTTTGATAAAATCAAACAAAAGTTATGTTGAAACAAAAACACATACTCATTTTGCTATTATGTATCCCTCTGTTTTTGTGGGGACAATCAAAATATAGCAATGAATTTATGACGTTGGGTGTTGGAGCCAAAGGTTTGGCATTGGCAAACACACAAGTAGCCATGAGCAAAGACGTTACGTCCGGCTATTGGAACCCTGCAGGCTTGGGTTTTGTAGAAAAAAACTACCAATTGTCTCTCATGCATGCAGAATATTTTGCCAGTATTGCAAAATATGATTATGCGGCCTTTTCGGCAAGAATAGACAAAAATCAAGCAATAGGACTTACCGTATTGCGATTTGGTGTAGACGGCATTCCCAACACAACACAATTGATAGACAATCAGGGAAATATAAACTATGATAGAATTTCATATTTCACAGCCGCCGATTGGGGCATATTGCTTTCTTATGGCAGAACTTTTGCTCAAGTAGAAGGCTTGTCTTTCGGAGCAAATGTCAAAGTTATCCGCAGACGTATCGGCAATTTTGCCGGAGCATGGGGATTTGGTTTAGATGCCGGATTGCAATACAGAATAAAGAAATGGTCTTTGGGGTTGGTTATCAAAGATTTAACAAGTACATTCAATGCGTGGTCATTTAATTTAAGCGAAGAAATGACAGAAGCCTTTATCAAAACAGGCAATTCTTTGCCGGAAAATGGACTGGAATATACTTTACCCCGTCTATTGTTCGGCTTTGGCAGAGATTTTAATTTAGGCAAAGGCTTTACTTTTATGGCTACCATGGATTTGGACATGAGTTTCGATGGAAAAAGAAATGAACTCATCAGTAGCAAAGTTTTAAACATTGACCCCCACCTTGGAATAGAATTTGGCTTTAAAAATATTATTTTCATTCGCGGTGGCTTGGGCAATATGCAACTGGAACCGGATTTTGAAAACAAAAAACATTTCACTTGTCAAGTCAATCTTGGCGTGGGTGTAAATATTAAAGATATTGTAACCATTGATTATGCTTTTTGTGATGTTGGCGATGTTTCCATGGCTTTGTATTCCAATATTTTTTCGCTGAAAATCATGATAAACAAATTTAAAAAAGAAAATAATACCACTCAAAACTTTTAAAACAATATGCTACTTTTAACAAATAAAATAAAACCTTTTGTTGTTGCCACAATATTATTTTTTGCCATCTCAAATAGTTTTGGGCAAGTTTATGGCAATGAATGGATAAACTACAATAACACTTATCTTAAATTCCCTGTTATAAAGACAGGTGCATATCGCATCAATTATGATGTTCTTAAAAACTCTTTGGCTGCTATTGGAGTGGACATTCAAACTATAAATGCGAAAAACATCAGTATTTATGGACGAGGACAAGAAATTCCGCTTTATGTTTATGGAGAAAAAGACAATAGATTGGACTCCGGAGATTATATCGAATTTTTTGCTCAAAAAAATGACGGGTGGTTTGATAACAAACTTTACAACAACGACCTTCAACATACCAATCCGTATTACAGCAATTTTACAGACACCGCTTATTATTTTCTAACATGGAATAATTCGGCAGGACTTCGTTTCCGCATTGAAACGGACACAAATTTTTCTATGTATAATCCTCATAGCCATATTTTTGTTGAAAGAATTTTATCTTTCAACAGTTATTATAATCCCGGGCAATATAATAAAGATATTGGTATTAGTTTGTATAAAACCGCAGAAGGTTGGATGGACGGAGGTATTAAATTGGGAAATAGTTCTGCCAAAAGTATAGTTACTTCTAACCGTCACCCTGATTTTCCAACAGCAACAATAGAATACGCCATAGCGGGAGCCAACTCGCCAACCTATCCCCATCATTTGCAAGTAGAATTTGACGGACAAACACTAACAGATACCGCTCTTGTCGGGAAATATTATATGCGGGCAAAAGCTGAAGTACCAACTTCTTCTTTCGAACCAAATAGTACGGTAATAACATTTCGTTCCATCAACGATAAAGGAAATTTAGCATCATCACAATCAATAGTTTATATAAAATTAAAATATGCACATACTTTTTCTTTGGAAAGTGGACAGTCTTATAGTTTTTCCGCCAAAAATCTTTCCGGAGCCAAGTCTCTGTTTTCGTTCACAAGTTATACTATGGGCAATCAACCCAATGATGAAATTTTTCTCTTAGATTTAACTAACAATTTAAGAATCAATATAATAAAACAAGGAAACAATATTAAAGCCCTTGTCCCCAATTATAATAATGAAATTAATTGCTTTTTAACCTCCTCTTCAGCAATAAATACAGTTCCGTCTCTTGTTCCTGTAAACAAAACAGGAAAATTTACCAATCCTCAAAACTTTTACAATACCGACTTTTTTATTGTTACTCACAAAAACTTTATATCCCAATGTCAAGACTATGCAAACTACCGCAATCGTTTTTCTCCCTATAAATATCACGCATTTGTTTTTGATGTTGGAGAACTTTACGATATGTTTTCATACGGCATACGAAACAATCCCATTGCCATTCACAACCTAATAAAATACGCCTACGAAACGTTTGATACACTCCCCAAATATTTATTTTTGGTCGGTCGGGCATATACAAGTTCTGCCGGAAGAAAAAATGCAGGTAAATTTAATGAAACCTTTGTTCCAACAATGGGGTCTGTACCCAGTGATTTTGCCATTACAATGGGATTAGGGGATACTGTTCATAATCTGTGTTTGCCCACAGGTCGATTAAGCACATCGACCAATCAACACATATCATGGTATTTGGACAAAATCAGGACTTATGAGGCAGCACAACAAACTCCTCAAGCATGGATGAAGCAAATTTTACATTTTGGAGGTGGATATTCTGCAATAGAACAACAAACATTTGCATCTTATCTTGAACATTGCCGACAAATAGCAGAAGGACCCGCTTTTGGAGCAAAAGTCAGCACGTTCTTAAAAGTATCTTCTGACCCAATAGAAATAAATCTGTCTGACTCATTGAGACATCTTATCAACACAGGTGTACAGATTATGACTTTTTTCGGACACGCCGGTGGTACAGGATTTGATGTCAGCGTAGATGATCCTGAAAATTATAACAACGATGGCAAATATTTTGTCGTATTAGGTAATGGCTGTTATGCCGGAAATATTTTTGAGGGAAAGGATAACTATAGCGAAGCCTTTATAAACATTCCCAACAAAGGAGCAATTGCATATCTTTCTCCGGCAAGTACAGGCTCCAGTTCCATATTGTTCCATACAAGCAGGCACCTCTATACAGAATTCGCCAATAACAATTATGGAGAATCGCTTGGCTTTTGCCTGCAAAGAGCAATGAAATCTGTTACAGATGCCTATGGAAAAGAAAATATGGATTATGTTTTGCATGGCGACCCCAGCATTAAACTTTCTCCTATTCCCAAACCTGATTTTGAAATTACCAATAATGATGTATTTACAATACCCGATTTTGTCCGCACCGATGTAGACAGTTTTGAAGTTGTGGCACATTTTTCCAATTTAGGAAAAATTACTTTAGATTCATTTCTCGTTATTGCAGAAAGATTTTATCCAAACGGAACATCTGAAAAAATAAATAAAAGAATTGTATGCCAGTCTTTCTCTACGGAAGTTCGGTTCAAAGTTCCTGTAAAAAAATCTTTATCTTTAGGACAAAATCGTATCGTTATTTCTTTAGATCCATTGAATGAAATTGATGAAGTTAATAAAAACAATAACACTGCATCTATTTCGTTTAACATTGCTTCTTCAGATGTTTTAGCGTCTTTCCCTTATAAATATGCGATTGTCCCCAACAATGAAATTTCTCTCATTGCCACATCCAATATCGGAAAAGGAGAACATTTTGCTTGTCTTTTTGAAATCGATACTTGCAATAGTTTCAACAGCCCGTTGAAAACACAAACCGAAATATATAACAACACCGGTATTATTGAATGGAAAGTTCCTTTTTCTTTAACAGACAGCACTGTTTATTATTGGAGAGTATGCAACAAAGATAAAGATACCATAATATGGAGCGAAAGCAGTTTCCAATACATTGCAGGAAAAACAGGAGCATCACAGGCACACTTCTATCAAATGGAAGACAATACCTATTATAATGCCAATATTTCCCGACAAAACAGAAGTATCAACTTCCAACAAGGATATTATGCTTTTCTTGTAAAAACCCGATTTTTTGCTTCTTTAAGCGAAGAGAGCAAGTATGAACAAGAAGTTTATGTCAGAAGAAACAATGCAGAATTGGACATTATAGAATGTGTTATGGGCTCCCGTCCTTATATACAACTTCTTGTCTTTAATCCAATTACAGGAGAAAATTGGAAAAATGAAGAAACTACACAGTGGACCACCATTGGTAAATACGGACAAAGCATTTGCCGTAATTATGTAACCAATAGTTTTAGTTTCTATATGGATAACGCTGCCGACAGAGCAAATGTCGCCAAATTATTACAAGATATTCCTATTGGCTATTACGTTTTGATATACTCCGTTAATAATCCGGGAGCACAATGGTTTACCGAAGAAGAATACCAAGCATGGGAAAGCATTGGAAGCTCTCAAATAAGAAATCTTACTGCCTCAAACGATTATATTATTTGGGGACGGAAAGGAGCCAGTATTGGAGACCCTGAGATACGAGAAGCCGTTGGAACAAACAACGGACAATTTCTCACACTTGCCTTTGAAATGCAAATACCTCTTGGCAACGCCAAAATAGTTACTCCCAAATTCGGACCGGCAAAAAATTGGCAATCATTCCATTGGCAAGCCATACTGTCCGATACCTCTGATTCTGTTTCCGTCAATATATACGGGGTGGATAAAATGGGACAATCCACATTACTTGTCAAAGATTTAACCTATCCTGACAATAAAGATTATTTTGACTTGTCCTCAAAAATAGATGCCCAACAATTCCCGTACGTCTATCTGGAAATATCTTTGCAGGATAATGTTTCTCGCACTGCCCCACAACTAAAACATTTGTTGCTAATGTATGAAGATATACCTGATATTGCCGTTTGTCTTGACAATTATTTTTTCCATACAGATACAGTTTTGCAAGGGGATAATATCAGATTATCTATTTCTGCAAAAAATATTAGTCAAAAAGATATGGATTCTTTAGCTGTCCGTTATCATATTATACAACAAAATCAAATAATTGATGCAATCAACAAAGATTTGCCTTCTCCTGTACAAGCGGGCAATCTTATAACAGATACAATCACCATTTCTACAAAGAATTATCAAGGAGGACATTTTTTGATAAAAACTGATTTTAATCCGGACCATAAACCAATAGAAAAATATTACCACAACAACTATCACGAAACACCTTTCTTTGTTACAAAAGATACGGTCAATCCTTTGCTTGACGTTACTTTTGACGGTACTCATATCATTGATGGAGAATTGGTGTCTGCCAAACCTTATATTCAGATTGTTCTTAAAGACGAAAACAAATTTCTCTTCTTGGATAATATTGAAGACACGGCTAATTTCAAAATATATCTAAAATCACCTCGCTCTACTATTTATAAATATGTCCCGTTCTTTGCCAATGGAAAAGAAGTAATGCAATTTGTTCCTGCTAACTCCAAAAACAAATGTCAAGTTAATTATCCTGCTGTTTTTGAAGAGGATGGTACTTATACTCTCCGTGTTGAAGCAACAGACAAAACCAACAATCCATCTGGGAAAAATGCCTTTGTTGTTAATTTTGAAGTACAAAACAAATCAACAATTACAGAAGTTTATAATTATCCTAATCCGTTTTCTACGCATACTCAATTTGTTTTTACGCTCACAGGGTCAGAGTTACCTACTTTTATGAAAATTCAAATTATGACCATTAGTGGAAAAGTAGTAAAAGAAATTGATATGAGCGAAATTGGAAATTTAAGAATAGGAAAAAACATAACATCATACTCTTGGGATGGTCGAGACAACAATGGTGATTTGTTGGCCAATGGAGTGTATTTATATCGCGTAATCACAAAAATTGACAATCAAGATATAGAACTCAACAGTCAATCAAATAATGCCAAAGCATTTAAAAATGGATTTGGTAAAATGGTAATAATTAGATAGATATGGATTTAATTTTTGCAAGCAACAATAAACACAAATGTGAAGAAATTCGGGCTATGCTCGATGAACAATATCATCTTTTGTCGTTGGAAGATATTGGTTGTAAGGAAGAAATACCTGAAACTCAACCCGATTTACAAGGCAATGCTTTACAAAAAGCCGAATTTATATACCAAAAATATCACAAAAACTGTTTTGCTGATGATACAGGTTTAGAAATAGAATGCTTGGACAACCGTCCTGGCGTCTATTCCGCACGCTATGCCGGTGAACATTGCTCATTTGAAGATAATATGAACAAAGTATTACAGGAAATGGGCAATACTCAACACCGCAAAGCACAATTCAGAACAGTCATCGCCCTCATTCTTAACGACAAAAAATATCTTTTTGAAGGTGTTGTTCATGGACAAATTTTAACAGAAAAACATGGAAAAGACGGTTTCGGCTATGACCCCATTTTTCTACCTGACGGTTACAACCTATCATTTGCAGAAATGGACCTCGCTACCAAAAATACAATCAGCCATCGCGGACAAGCAGTAAAAAAATTAATAGAATTTTTAAAGAACTATAATTATGCCACAAAATGACAAACTCTCCATTAATATGATTGGGGCCGGCAATGTTGCGTGGCATTTGTCCCAATTTTTGTATTCCAATGGGTTTAAAATAAATACAATATATAGTTTTCATATAGAAAAAGCCAAACAATTGGCCGATTTGGTACAAGCCAAAGCCATTGATAAAATTGCAGATATTGAACCTGCTGACATGTTTATTCTTTCGTTAAGGGATTCTGTTTATCAAGATTTTATAGCAGAAATACCCAAAACAGAAGCCCTTGTTGTACACACTTCAGGGTCTTTGCCTAAAGAAATTTTAGAAAATATTTCTCCAAACTATGGTGTGTTATATCCTTTTCAAACATTTAACAAAACAAAAACACTATCCATAGAACAGATTCCTTTTTGCATAGAGGCATCTAATGAACAAACCCAACAAATGCTTGATAATCTTATTGACAGATTGAATGGCAAATATTACCATCTCAACTTTCACCAAAGAGAAAAACTACATTTGGCAGGAGTTTTTGCTTGCAACTTCTCCAATGCTTTATATGGTTTGGCAGAAGACATCTTAAAGAGTGAAAATATTGATTTTGAAATACTTAAACCTTTAATAAACGAAACTGCACAAAAGATAAAATATCTATCGCCCAAAGAAGCCCAAACGGGTCCTGCAGCACGACAAGATTATAATATTATCAACAAACATATTGCATTGTTAGATAATGATAACGTCAGAAATTTATATAGGTTTTTATCCCAAATTATTTTTGAACAACAAAAAAAATAGCATGAAAAATTATAAAGAAAAATTATCAGCCATTACTACCTTTGTTTTCGATTTTGACGGGGTACTGTCAGATGGAAAAGTTATAACTTTACCCGATGGAGACCAATTGCGAGCAACAAATGTAAAAGATGGATATGCTATTCAATATGCTTTGAAACAAGGTTTTAATGTTTGTGTCATTTCCGGTGGTTATTCTCCCAGTATGCAGAAAAGATATATGGGTTTCCCAAAAATGGAGATTTTTCTTCAATGTGAAAACAAAACATTGAAATTCAATGAATATATGTCTTCAAAATGCTTGAAAAAAGAACAAATTGTCTATATGGGCGATGATATTCCGGATTATGAAGTAATGATGTTGGCAGGATTAAAAGCATGTCCATCTGACGCTTGCATTGAAATAAAAGAAATTGCCGATTATATTTCTTTATACAAAGGCGGAGAAGGTTGCGTTAGGGACATCATAGAACAAACGCTCCGTGTTCAAAACAAATGGTTTAACGAAAATGCATTTTTGTGGTAATGCCGTATTGTTTTTTTACTATTTTTGCAAACTTAAAAAAACAAAAAGTTTACCTATAATAAATAGTGGTTAAAGTAAAGAAACTTATCGGACAAACAGCCATTTACGGCACAACTACAATTTTGGGAAGATTGTTGAACTATCTTCTTGTGCCTTTTCATACCTACATTTTTTTGGAACCGAAAGCCTATGGTGTTGTCGGAGATTTGTATGCGTGGGTTGCTTTATTGTTAGTACTTCTCACCTATGGTATGGAAACAACATTTTTCCGTTTCTCCGAAATGGAAAAAGATAGAAGCAATGTATTTAGAACAACATTGACATGTATTCTTTGCACTTCTGCCATATTCATTCTTTTAGGTTTGTTGTTCAATCATCAAATTGCAGATATTCTAAAGTATCCATCTCACCCTGAATATATTCGCTGGTTTATTATTATTGTTGGGTTAGATGCCATAAGCACGATTCCTTTTGCCAAACTTCGTGCAGAAAACAAACCGATTGTTTTTGCGAGTGTAAAAATTACAAATATTCTCATTAACGTATTTTTCAACGTATTTTTCCTTTGGTTTTGTCCATTTATGATTGCCAAAGGTTGGGCAACAAGCATTTTTTCTACAATATACAACCCGAATATGGGGGTAGGCTATATTTTTATTGCCAATTTGATTGCTTCTGCTTGTCAAATTATTTTATTATTATTTGTATCCGGAAAAATCCATTTGCACATAGACAAATCTCTGTTAAAGAAAATGTTAAAATATGCTTTTCCTTTATTGATTTTAGGTTTGGCAGGTATTATCAATGAAGTAATAGACAGATTTATGGTAAAAAATCTTTCCGCTGACAATGTAGAAGATGCCCTACACAATTTAGGGGTTTATTCCGCTTGTTTTAAAATTGCCATTATCATGAATTTATTTATACAAGCCTTTCGTTATTCTGCAGAACCTTTCTTTTTCTCTCAATATAAAGAAAAAGATGCCAAAGAAGGTTATTCTGTAGTAATGACTTATTTTGTAATAGCATGTACTGTTATTTTTCTGGGAACAATGATGTATATTGATTTCATCAAATACTTTGTCAGTGCAAAATATCATGAAGGGCTATCGGTTGTTCCCATACTATTGTTGGCATATATGCTTTTAGGAGTTTGTTTTAATTTGTCTATTTGGTATAAACTTACCGGTCAAACCTCATACGGAGCATATATCACCATTGGCGGTGCGGTTATTACAATAGTTTCCAATTTCATTCTTGTTCCTAAAATCGGATACATGGGGGCTGCTTGGGGACATTTAATCACCTATATTGCCATGACAATTGCTTCTTATCTGATGGGACAAAAATATTTTCCTATCAATTACAATTTGAAAAAAATGGGATTTTATATTTCTTTAAGCCTCATTTTATTCTTTATCAGTTATTTCTTAATTCCTTTTGATATTTTTGGTCAATATCAAGTATTTGCGAAAACAATAATTAATACTGTTATTCTATTGCTTTATCTTGCTGTTATTGTTGCCAAAGAACGAAAAAATATAAAAGCGATTTTGTAATGCCACACGGAAAAATTCTTTTTATAGATAAAGCCCATCCGAGTTTTAAAGAAAAACTTCAAAATATGGGGTTTGAATGCAATGACCAAAATATAAACTACCAACAATTGATGGAAACCGCTTCCCAATATGTAGGTTATATCATTAGAAGTAAATTCGCTATAGATAAACCATTGTTAGATGCTTCTACAAACTTAAAATTTATTGCACGGGTAGGAGCAGGAATGGAAAACATTGACATACAATATGCTCAAAAAAAAGGTGTTTGCTGTATCAATTCTCCTGAAGGCAATGCCGATGCTGTAGGAGAGTTTGTTATCGGAGGAATACTTGCCCTTTTCAGACATATTTTACAAGCAGATACCCAAGTAAGAAACGGACAATGGTTACGCGAGGAAAACAGGGGTCAGGAACTTAATAAAAAAACCATTGGAATTGTCGGTTATGGAAACATGGGCAAAAGTTTAGCAAAAAAACTAAGCGGTTTCGGCTGTAGAGTTTTAGCATACGATAAATACAAAACCAATTTTTCCGACAATTTTGCCCAAGAAGTTAATTTAAAAACTTTACAACAGGAAGCCGAAATTGTTAGCATTCATATAAATTATTTGCCTGAAAATCATTATTATATTAATGAAAATTGGATTAATAATTTCGAACATAATATTTTCTTGGCCAATACATCTCGTGGCAAGGTCTTAAACATAAAAGATTTAAATTCTGCCCTATTGTCTGGAAAAGTCAGAGGAGCGGTTTTAGATGTGTTGGAATACGAAAACATTCGTTTGCAAAACAAACCAAAAGAAGAGTGGAATGAAGATATGATAACTTTGGCAAAAAACCAAAACGTTATTCTCTCCCCTCATATTGCAGGACAAACCACAGAATCATTGGAAAAACACGTAAATGTATTAATAAACAAAATTCTCACTTTGAAGTTTTAAAAGGAAATGGAAATATTGCTCACTTGTTTTTATACGCTCCTGTTGAGTTTTGTTGTTTTTAAATCCAATTTTTTTAAATCAACAATAGTGAGCAAAAAATATTTACTTTCTTTCTTTTGGTTAAAAATAATAGCAGGACTTTGTTTATATTTTATCTATACTTATTATTATCCGGACAGACAAAAAGCCGATATTTTCCGTTATTTCAACGATGCCCAACAAATATACAAGGCCTTACCGCAACATCCTTTGGATTATATTCAAATGATTTTCGGTATAAATATTGACAATCAATATTTTTATGATAATTATTTTGTCCATACCAATCATTGGGACAGAATTTTACAAGGAAATATTGTTTCGGACTCTCATTTTCTGATTCGCTTTAATGCAATTATTTTATTGTTTTCGTTTGGCTATTTCAATGTTCATACTGTTTTTGCCGCATTTGTTTCTTTTATAGGACAAATGGGACTTTGTCATTTTGTGGAAAACAACTTCAAATCAGTTCATATCGGACATATTTTGTCTATATTTATCATACCTTCTGTTGTTTTCTGGTCATCAAATGTCTTGAAAGAGTTTTTGCTTGTTTTCGGAATAGGAATATTTATTTATGCTACCGACAAACTATTTTTTTACACAAAAACAATACAACAAAAACTATGGATGTCGGTGCTGATAATCATTGCTTGCAAAGCGTTGATTTTTACAAAAATCTATGTTTTTTGTCTTCTTTTTATTCTATTGTTACCTTTCGTTTTCATAAAAAAATATCACCTGAAAAAAGTGTTTGTTTGCTATTTTATCACTATCTTGTTTTTTTCTTTTTGCGGATGGATTTTTGTAGAAACAACCGATAAAAATATCATCAACACATTAGTTTACAAACATAATGATATGCTCAATTTGGCAATAGCAGAACATGCACAAATCACTGAAATTCAATATCTTCAAGCCGATTTCATTGATATTTTTACTTATTTGCCTATCGCTTTGCTCAATGTTTTGTTTCGCCCCTTGCCTTTTGAAGGTTCTTCTCTTATGATACGATTGGCTGAAACAGAGCAAATATTCTTGCTTATTTGTGCAGTAAGTATTTTAATTTTAGGATTCCAACGCAATAAACAGCCAGCACAAAAAAATCTATTCTGGTTCTGCTTTATTTTTGCCCTCTGCAATGCCATCATCATCGGGCTTGCTACACCTATTTTAGGAGCAATAATTCGTTATAGAAGTATTGGATTACCATTTGTTTTCCTCTCTCTTTGGCTTCTCTGCGATAAAAATACAATAAAACATCGATTCCACAAAATACAAACCCTTTTTAAAACAAAAAAGAAATGAAATATTACATCATATCAGGAGAAGCCTCAGGAGACTTACACGCTTCAAATTTAGCAAAACAATTGTTTTTACTTGATAATCAGGCACAAATTCGAGCATGGGGTGGCGAATTGTTACGAAAGACCGGTGTTGAAGTAGTAAAAGACTATAAAGACTTGGCTTATATGGGTTTTGTGGAAGTCGTCCTGCATTTAGGAAAAATACTCAAAAATATGGCTTTTTGTAAAAAGGACATTTTGGAATATCAACCCGATGTAGTTATTTTGGTGGATTATCCCGGCTTTAATCTCAGGCTTGCCAAATTCTTACACAAAAAACAAATAAAAGTATTCTATTATATTTCTCCTCAGGTTTGGGCTTGGAAAAAATCAAGAGTGAAAACTATCAAACAATATGTTGATGAAATGTTTGTTATTCTTCCTTTTGAACAGGATTTTTATAAAAAATACAACATACATGCCCATTATTTTGGACATCCTTTGTTAGATGTTGTCAAACAATATCATATCAGTGAAGATTTTAAACAAAAAAACAATTTAGACAACCGACCCATAATCGCCATTTTGCCGGGAAGCAGAAAACAGGAAATATTGCGAATGTTGCCAACAATGTTAAATGTTGCCAAAAAATTTCCAGATTATCAGTTCGTTATCGCAGGAGTGAAAAATCATCAAGGCTTATATGCACAATCAAACATAAAAGTTGTTTATAACCAAACATATAACTTGTTGTCCCTTTCTTATGCCGCTCTTGTTACCTCCGGAACAGCCACATTGGAAACGGCATTGTTTAATGTCCCGCAAGTAGTCTGTTACAAAGGCAACTTTTTTTCTTATTTAATTGCCAAACACCTTATTTCTGGAATAAAATATATTTCTTTGGTCAATCTCATTGCTGACGACAATGTTGTTACAGAATTGATACAAAATGATATGAACGAAATTTGCTTGAAAAAAGAACTTGAAAAAATTCTTTCCGATGACACCCGCACAAAAATGCTAGAATCGTATAAAATTCTCCACCAACGTTTAGGCGATGGCTCTGCCTCAACATATATCGCAGACAAAATGATACAACTATTGGGGAATAAATAATTGGTTGTATTTGGATAATAAATAGAACTTGCAAACAAACTAATTTACTTCTACTTTATTCCAATAAAATCACTTAGCGGTCGAATCTTTGCCCGATATGTATTGATACGTTGTTTAAGATTTAGCTGCTTGGGTATTTCAATCTCTTTTGATTTGTCGAAATGTAAGACTACATAATAAGGGGCGTGTTCGGGGTGGAAACCATACTCTTCAAGCGTTTCCTTTGTCCATATTTGGAAGTGTCCCTTGGTTTTCAAACGAAATAAATGGCAATCTTCTCCACCTGTATGTAAAAGTACATATTGCATACGTTCAAACCCTGATGATACAAGTAAAGAACCTTTTGAGTCTCCTGCACGAAGATAACAAATGCCCTTCTCAATCATAAATCGCTTGATTTCAGTACGACAATGATTTACCATCACCATGGCTTCATCGGGAGTTTCTGACATCTTTCTGAAAATCTTTTCAGCTATAATGGAGTCTTCAATTTCTTTGCGACGGCGAATGCCATAATCCAAGTATTCTTGGCATTGTTCTATGCCAACAAAATTTCTACCCAATAAGTTTGCTGCAATGCCTGTGGTGCAACTACCTGTAAATGGGTCGAGGATAGTATCACCTCGGCGAGTAGTGGCAAGAATAATCCTATAAAGCAAATGTAAAGGTTTTTGGGTAGGATGCTTGCCACAATGTTTTTCCCACATACCTACAGATGGTAATCTCCACACATCAGACATTTGTTTGCCACCATTTAATTGTGTCATTAAATCAAAATTCAAATAATATTTGCTTTTTTCTGATTTTGCCGCCCAAATAATAAATTCGGTTGAGAAATTAAATCTTGTTCCTGTTAATGATGGTGGTGGGTCAACTTTCTGCCAAGTTATGACATTCAAGATTTTGTATCCTAAATCAGACATACAGCGAGCAACCGAATAGATGTTATGAAATGTACCTGATACCCAAATTGTACCATTGTCTTTCAATTTCTCACGACACAAAGAAAGCCATTGATAATTAAACTCATCTTTTTCTTTGTCTGGTCTGATTTTGTCCCAATCACCGAAATTTGCTACCATAACTTTTTTGCCACGAATGGTTTTACCACCACCAGAAATAAAATATGGTGGGTCGGCAAATATCATATCAAATTGCTCCGTAAGCAGAGGCACTTCTTGCATTGTATCTCCGTAAATAAGAGAGAAACTATTGCTAATATAAAAATAGTTATTTACCATTATAGAGTTGCAATTATTTTATCGTGCCATGTATCATCAAAGTTGGCTTTTATTTCATCATAGGAGTTGTCTATGGCTGCAATAATTCTGTCATCGCTGATGCTATTTTCTATAAAGTGGCACAAGTGTTCGTTAGTAAAAGGCATTATTATAACATGCTCTGTTTTTTCGCCTGTTATACTCGATTCAAGAGTTACTGCTGCAACTGCACGCCAAATGTTAATTGTGTTATAATCCAGTGTGTCAGCAACAAACAAAGTAAATACTCTTTGTGGATATGATTCGGCTGTTAGATTGATAGCGTGGCGTAAAACTGGTTCCCACTCCCCTCGCTTTTGTGCTGCTGCGTTCATCAAAGTTGCCTCTAACATAACTATCTTATCTGTATATTTTACCACAATATCGCCAGCACCACCTCCTGCGTGAATAACTGGTTCAAAATCTCCGTTCAATGTCAGATTCAAACTATCATATACTGATATTTTTCTATCAGAAATATAGTACCATGCTATCGCAATTATAAACTCATATATTGTTGGTACTGTTGCATCTTCATTTACATACTGCTTTATTTTCTTATCATTTTGACGGTTGGAAATCATCCGCAATAGTTCCACAATTTTTTCTTGCGGATATTTCTCTTGTATATGTACTTCTAGCTTCTGTCGATTTTCTTCAACCAATGCCGAGCGAATATCCGTTGCGACACCATAAGAGATATGTAAATCGTTCAATATGCTATTCTCCTCTTGACTATCAAATTCGAGAATATCTACAAGAGATTTTTCTTTGTAAAAGAA
>JAFZUH010000098.1 GCA_017618435.1 Bacteroidales bacterium
ATTTTTATCAACAAGATGTTTTTTAGTTCTTTTTGTTGTACATTACAAACTGATTGTCTATCACATCAATAATGATAGGCTGTGTTTTGTCAAAATTGTCTGCCAACATCATTTTAGACAGGTTGTTCAAAATATGTTTTTGAATAATTCTTTTCAATGGACGTGCTCCGTATTGTGGGTCATAACCCAAATCTGCCAAAGCATCAATAGCGTAATCAGTCAATTGAATGTGAATATCATTCTTTTCAGTTAATACTTTCAACTGATTGAGTTGTAATGTTACTATTTGCTTGATTTCGGCTTTAGACAATGGTTTGAACATCAAAATTTCATCAATTCTGTTTAAAAATTCAGGTCTAATTGTCTTTTTTAATAGAGCCATCACTTCATCTTGTGTACGTTCCGCCAATTCTTCATCAAACATATTTTCGTGTTTGTCAAAATTTTCTTGAATAATGTGCGACCCTAAATTGGAAGTCATGATAATGACTGTATTTTTAAAATCGGCTACACGACCTTTGTTGTCAGTCAAACGTCCATCATCAAGCACTTGCAACAAAATGTTGAATACATCAGGGTGTGCCTTTTCTATTTCATCAAAAAGAACGACAGAATAAGGTTTGCGGCGTACTCTTTCGGTTAATTGTCCGCCTTCGTCATAGCCGACATATCCCGGAGGTGCTCCGATAAGCCTTGAAACCGTATGTGCCTCTTGGTATTCAGACATATCTATTCTTACCATCGCATCTTCGGTGTTAAACAGATATTCCGCTAAAGCTTTTGCCAATTCGGTTTTTCCAACTCCGGTTGTTCCCAAGAAAATAAACGAACCTATAGGTCGTTTTTCGTCTTGCAAACCTGCACGGCTTCTTCTAATGGCATTGGCAATAGCAGAGATAGCCTCTTCTTGTCCGACAACTCTTTTGTGAAGTTCATCTTCCAAATGCAAGAGTTTGTCTCTTTCGCTTTGCATCATTTTGCTTACCGGTATGCCTGTCCAACGGGCTACTACTTCTGCAATATCATCGGCTGAAACAACCTCGTTTACCATCGGTTTATCGCCTTGAATATCACGAAGTTTTTTTGTGCTGTCTTCAATAAATTTTTCTTTTTCCTTTATTTTTCCGTATCGCAGTTCCGCTACACGTCCATAGTCGCCGTTTCGTTCTGCCTGTTCGGCTTCAAAACGAAAAGTTTCAATGTCTTTTTTCGCAGATTGTACCGCATTAACCAAATCTTTTTCTTCTTTCCATTTACTTCTTAAAATATTGCCTTGTTCGCTCAGTTCGGCGATTTTTGCAGATAGTTCTTCAATTTTAGATTGGTCGGCTTCTCGTTTAATTGCTTCACGTTCAATTTCCAATTGTCTGATTTTACGTTCAATTTCATCTAATTCTTGTGGTAAAGAATTAATTTCCATACGCAATTTGGCAGCCGCTTCATCAATTAAATCTATGGCTTTATCGGGCAAAAATCTTTCTGTAATATATCGTTTCGATAGGGTAACAGAAGCAATGATTGCCTCATCTAAAATTCTTACCTTATGGTGATTTTCATATCTTTCTTTTAAACCACGCAAAATGGAAATAGAAGATTCAGTATCAGGTTCATCAACATATACTACTTGGAATCGTCTTTCAAGGGCTTTGTCTTTTTCAAAATATTTTTGATATTCGCTTGTTGTTGTTGCTCCAATGGCTCTAAGTTCTCCTCTTGCAAGAGCAGGTTTTAGAATATTGGCGGCATCCATAGCACCTTCGCCACCGCCGGCACCTACCAAAGTGTGAATTTCATCAATAAACAGAATAATTTCTCCGTCAGCAGCAATCACTTCTTTGATAACACTTTTCAGTCTTTCTTCAAATTCACCCTTGTATTTGGCACCAGCCACCAAAGCACCCATATCCAAAGAAAATA
>JAFZUH010000099.1 GCA_017618435.1 Bacteroidales bacterium
TATGCCGATGCTCTTGGCGTTTTTAATCACCTGATATTCAATCATTCAAAAACGAATACATATATAGACGCTTACACTTGGAAAGCCCAAACGCTAATTCAATTAGACCGTCTGCAAGAGGCAGAAGAAAATTTGGAAGAAGTCCGTGCTTTGATGGCTGACAACAAAGAACAATACAAACAACATTGGGAAGCCGTATTTTCTGATTTGCTCATTGCCCAAAAAGACTATGAACAAGCAAGCATTTATTTAACCGAATTGGTCAAGCACAAACATCTCAATCGAGATTTTAAAACACGCATATATTTCATTTTGGGGCAAGTGCAACAGAAATTGGAACAGATGCCTGCCGCAAGTCAAAATTTTCAGACCACTCTGAAACGGAATCCCGTCTACGAGATGGAATTTAATGCAACTGTCAATTTGGCAACCTGTTCCGATGATATTGACGCTTCAAGAAACAAACTCAAAAAATTGTTTAAAGACGGTCGAAACGAAACTTATAAAGACCAGATTTTCTACACCTTATCCCTATTAGACCTAAAAGAAGACGATACCGCTGCTGCAATAAACAATCTGGAATCATCGATTTTTTGGTCGGTAAACAACAACATCAAAAAACAGTTTCGGCTTTAACTTTGGCTGAAATCTATTTTTCACAAACAAAATACCCTCAAGCCCTAACACATTATGATACCGTTTTGGCAAGTCTTTCTCCTACTTTTCCACAATACAATACTCTCAAAAAACGGACAGAAATTCTGAAAGATCTGGTATCAAATCTTATGCAAATAGCCCACGAAGACAGCATGCAATATTTGGCCTCATTAAGTGAAGCGGATAGGGATATTTATATTAACAAATTGATTGAACAATACAAAGAAGACGAACAAAAACGGTTGAGTGACAATGCGGAAAAACTGAAAATGATAGAATCGGCCAAAAACAAACGCCAAACTTCTTCGTCTGCCACTCGCAACGGAAAAACGGTATGGATTTTTGCCGATGCCACACAAACAAAATTAGGCATTCAAAAATTCCAAAAACAATGGGGCATGCGTACCTTGGAAGATTTTTGGTTTGTCAGCGACATACAACTCATGAATGACTTTGCGAACAATCAACCTTTAGAAGAAAACAACAACACACAAGCAAACGACTCTACATCTTCAACAACGGACAAAAACACTGCCAACCGCTCATCAAATCCCACCACAAAAGCGTTTTATTTGCAGGATATGCCCGCCACCCCCGAAGCCTTGAAACAATCGAATGAAACAATTGCCAACGCCTTGTACAATGCCGGCACAATATATGAAAATGATTTGAATGACAAAAAATTAGCCATAAATCAATGGGAAGATTTATTAAAACGTTATCCTGACCATAAATTGGCGGCTCCTACTTGTTTTCAGTTGTACAAAACCTTTACCGCTCTTAATAACACAAACAAAAGTGAGTATTACAAACAATTGATATTGTCCAAATACGGACAAACAGACTACGCCCGTATTATACAAGACTCCAACTATTACCAAAAGATAGCGGAACAGCAACAACAGGCGGAAAAATTCTACACCATGGTGTACGATACTTTTATCCATCAACACTATTTGCCTGCCTATCAATTGGCAGAACAGGGTTGCAATGAATGGAGCGACATCAACATTACCTCCAAATTGGCCTATATAAAAGCGGTTTCTGCAGGAAAATTGTATGGCAATGACAGCTTGAGAGTGCTATTGGAAACAATTCCGATAAAATATCCAACGACAAGCATAGATACTGCCGCCACCGAATTATTGGCCGCCTTGGACAGACTGGAAAAACCTGCTTCTCAAACAAACACACCTAAAACCGAAAACAAACCGACTGCAACAGAACTGTTTACTTTCAACGAGAAAACTTTCCATTTTGTTATCGTTGTAGTCAATATAAAAGATACAAAAATAACCCCATTGAAAAACAATATCGCCGACTTTAACAAAACATTCTTTGGCCTACAGAATCTTGAATTATCCAATTTTTACATCAACGATGCGGAACAGATGATAACCATATCAAAATTCAAAGACAAAAACGCCGCCATGGACTACTACAAACTATTTATCTCTGACACAAAATATTTATCATCATTAAACAGCACCCCTTCCGCAAAAGTGTATGTTATTTCTGACGCCAATTATGTTACATTCTATAAAAACAAACAACAAAGAGCAACTTATGACGAATTTTTCAAAACAAATTATTTACAACAATAATCAAACAGTTTTTGAAAAATAATGTTATCTTTGTATTTTTGTAAAATTTATATTTGATTATTTTTTAATAAAAGATGGAAATAGCAAGTAAATATAATCCTTCAGAAGTTGAAGACAAATGGTATAAATATTGGTTAGACAAAGGATTATTCAAATCCACCCCTGACACTCGTGAAGCCTATACAGTTGTAATTCCCCCTCCAAATGTTACAGGAGTATTGCACATGGGACACATGCTCAACAATACCATTCAAGATGTATTGGTACGCAGAGCACGCATGATGGGCAAAAATGCCTGTTGGGTACCCGGCACCGACCATGCTTCTATTGCAACAGAAGCCAAAGTGGTGGCAAAACTGAAAGAACAAGGTATAGACAAACGGGATATAGGCCGTGAACAATTTATGGTCCATGCTTGGGAATGGAAAGAAAAACATGGGGGCATCATTCTTGAACAATTGAAAAAATTGGGCGCCTCCTGCGATTGGGACAGAACAAGTGTTACAATGGACAAACCGCTATACGAATCTGTTATTCAAGTTTTTGTGGATTTATACAACAAAGGTTTGATTTATAGAGGTGTCCGTATGGTCAATTGGGACCCCAAAGCCCTAACCGCCGTTTCCGATGAAGAAGTTATATACAAAGAATCAAAATCAAAACTATACTATCTTCGCTATTATATTGAAAATGAAGACAAATATATAACCATAGCCACTACACGTCCTGAAACGATATTGGGAGATACGGCTGTTTGCGTTCACCCTGAAGATGAACGATACAAAAATATTGTCGGCAAAAGGGTTATTATACCAATGATAGGCAGAAGCATTCCTGTTATCGCCGATGAATATGTGGACAGAGAATTTGGTACCGGATGTTTGAAAATCACACCCTCACACGATATTAACGATTATAACATCGGGCTAAAACATAAACTGGAAAGCATAAACATTTTTAATGACAACGGAACACTAAACGAGAACGGACTTCAATATCAAGGCAAAGACCGTTTTGCAGTTCGCAAAGAAATTATTGCGGATTTGGAAAATTTAGGTTTAATAGAAAAAATCGAAGACTATGTAAACAAAGTCGGACATTCCGAACGCACCGATGCCGTTATTGAACCCAAACTTTCCACTCAATGGTTTGTGAAAATGAAATCATTGGCACAAAGAGCCCTTGAAGTGGTAGAAAATGATACCATAAAATTTCACCCCATAAAATTCAAAAACATTTACCGCCATTGGTTGGAAAATGTTCAAGACTGGTGTATCAGCCGCCAATTGTGGTGGGGGCAACAAATTCCTGCCTATTATCTTCCTAATGGTGAAGTTATTGTCGCAAAAACAAAAGAAGAAGCCTATAGTATTGCACAGCAAAAATTTGGCAAAAACATTTGCAGTATAGATCAAATGATACAAGACGAAGATGTTTTGGACACTTGGTTCAGTTCGAGGTTGTGGCCCATTTCGGTATTTGACGGCATTAGAAATCCTGACAATAAAGAAATAAACTACTACTATCCCACTGCCGATTTAATTACCGCTCCCGACATTATCTTCTTTTGGGTAGCCCGTATGATAATGGCTGGAGAAGAATACCGCAACGAAGTACCTTTCCATAATGTGTACTTTACGGGTATTGTTCGCGACAAATTAGGCAGAAAAATGTCCAAATCGTTGGGCAACTCCCCAGACCCTATTGAATTGATGAACAAATATGGTGCTGATGGCGTCAGATGCGGTATGTTACTAACCGCACCGGCAGGCAACGACCTTCCTTTTGACGAAGCCCTTTGCGAACAAGGAAGGAATTTCTGCAACAAAATATGGAATGCCTTGCGTTTGATAAAAGGTTGGACAATAGATGAAAACTTGCCACAATCCGACATCAACAAATTGGCGGTTCAATGTTTTGAAAATGTATTGAACAAAACACTTCTTTCAATAGAAGAAAATTTTGAAAAATATCGTTTGAGTGAAGTGCTGATGGCTACCTATAAATTGATTTGGGACGATTTTTGTGCTTGGTATCTCGAAATGATTAAGCCTGAATATCAACAACCTATCGACAAACAAACATATCTGACAAGTATTGCATTTTTTGAAAAATTGATGTGTCTGTTACATCCTTTTATGCCGTTTATCACAGAAGAAATTTGGCATACTTTGGCAAATCGGTCCGATAATGAAAGTATTATGATAGAAAATATGCCAAAATCTTCAAATTTTGACAACCAATTGCTGCAACAATTTGAAAAAAGCAAAGAAGTGATAACTGGTGTACGCGGTTTGAGAAATTCCAAAGGGATATCCCCAAAAGAAAAGCTACAACTATTTGTGAAACAAAATATTGCAGAATCCAATAAAGCATTCGACAACATTATACTCAAAATGTGCAATCTTTCTCAAATACAATATATTGATACAAAAATGGACAACACATTGTCTTTTATGGTTGGAAATATTGAGTATTATATTCCAATCAATATCAAAATAGATATAGAAAGTGAGAAGAAAAAATTGGAAGAAGAGATTAAATATTACGAAGGTTTCTTGCAATCTGTAATGAAAAAACTCAGCAATGAAAAGTTTGTCGCCAATGCCAAACCTGAAGTTGTTGAAACAGAACGCAAAAAACAATCTGATGTTACTCAAAAACTGCAAACATTAAAAGATAGTCTCAACAAATTGATGAATTAAATCGGTTTTTATGCTATCTTTGCATAAAGAAAAAAATAATAAATAGAATATTAAATATATAAATATGAACAAGACGTCTGCACTAAAAGCATGGTTTGCCCAAATAAACGATTCCCATGAACGTATTGGCTCCAAAGAATGGTATATGGCCTATGGAAAAATTGTATTTGGCTGTCTTCTTTTTGCGTTAATAGATTTATTTTGCGTTGTACCTTACGGGTTGGCACCCGGTGGCGTATATGGTCTGATGAGCGTTTTCAACAATATATGGGGTGTTCCAATGAATTTGGTCATTTATATGGACGTTACGCTATTGCTTATCGGATTCGTTTTTTTAGGACCAAGATTCGGAATAAAAACCATCTTATCCATATTCTTAATATGGTTATTTACCTATATTACAGAAATTTTGCTTGTCAGCAAAGTAGGTTATTTTCCTGTGGTGCATTCCGGTAATATTATTTCCATTGACGACTATAACAGTTTAACCGACCAAATTAAAAATATGAATCTGCCTATTCGCCCATATAAATATTCCGCTTTAGGCATTACCCATTATTTCCAACCTGACTATCTATTAGCCTCTGTGGTAGGCGGATTGGTTTATGGTATCAGTATAGGCGTTATTTTCAGTGCAGGAGCAACCTCTGGCGGCTCAGACATCATATCTATGATTATTCACAAATACACTCATATTTCTTTAGGTGTATTGGTTATGATTGTAGATTCAAGCATCGCATTAACAGCCATTGCCATAGACGGTTCAATCAGACTACCCGTTTATTCTATCATTTTGATATATATAGAATGTGTAATTATTGATAAAATTGTAGATACAAAAATCAACCGTACATTGCTCATCGTTTCTGAACACACAGAAGAAATCAAGCAACTAATTACCGCCAAATTAGAACGTAATGTTTCTATTATACAACAAATGGGAACCTACAATGGACAACAAACACAAATTCTATATGCTACCGTTAGCAAACCGGAATACAAAAAATTGAAAAACGAACTTAAAAAAATTGATTCAAAGATATATATAAATCTTATCAACAATACTGAAGTTTCAGAAACAAACATAGAATTAAACACTAACGAAAACATTGAACTAAAAAAATAAAAACACATGGCAACAATAAGTATCATAATGGGTAGCATTTCAGACTATCCTGTAATGGAAGATGCAATAAAATTTTTAGAAGAAATGGGTATTGATTACGATTGCAGAGCATTGTCTGCCCATCGTACACCTGAATTGGTAATGGAATTTGCCACCCAAGCAAAATCCAATGGCACCAAAGTTATTATTGCCGGTGCAGGAGGTGCAGCACATCTTCCCGGAGTAATAGCAGCATATACTGCTATTCCTGTTATTGGTGTACCTATCAAATCGTCAAATTCTATTGACGGTTGGGATTCAATTTTGTCTATTTTACAAATGCCATCGGGCATTCCCGTGGCTACCGTAGCCTTGAACGGTGCAAAAAATGCGGCAATTCTCGCTACGGAAATGATTGCCACAAGTGATGATAATCTTTACAAAAAATTGGAGAATTTCAAAGAATCATTAAAACAAAAGGTGATAGACGCAAATATTAAATTGCAAAATAAATAAATTGTTGTTATGGAAAATTTTATTGTATCGGCAAGGAAATATCGTCCCCAAACATTCGACTCTGTTGTTGGGCAGTCTGCAATAACTACTACTTTAAAAAACTCTATTTTAAAAGATCAAATAGGACAAGCATTTTTATTTTGCGGTCCAAGAGGTGTGGGCAAAACAACGTGTGCACGTATTTTCGCCAAAACCATCAATTGCACCAATCGCACCCCTGAAGGTGAAGCATGCAATGAATGTGAATCCTGCCGTTCTTTTGCCGCTTCGGCTTCTTTTAATATTTTTGAATTGGATGCTGCCTCCAATAATGGCGTAGACCACATACGTACACTGGTTGACCAAGTAAAAGTGCCGCCAAGTGGCGTACAATACAAAGTATATATCATCGATGAAGTACACATGTTGAGTCAATCGGCATTCAATGCTTTTTTAAAAACATTGGAAGAACCGCCCGCTTACGCTAAATTTATTTTAGCGACAACCGAAAAACACAAAATATTACCGACTATTCTATCACGTTGCCAAATATTCGATTTTAAAAGAATTGGTGTAAAAGATATTATTTCACATCTTGAAGGTATTGCCCAAAAGGAGAATATCAATTATGAACTTGACGCATTAAACATTATTGCACAAAAAGCAGACGGCGGTTTGCGTGATGCTTTGTCTATGTTTGACCAAATGGTTAGTTTTTCTGACGGAAATTTAACCTACAATAATGTTATAGAAA
>JAFZUH010000100.1 GCA_017618435.1 Bacteroidales bacterium
AAGTTAAATTGGTAAATGTTGATGTACCTGTTGTCTGACTTTCATTATAGCAAAAAACAGAATCATCAGCGGTAAAATTAACCTCCGGTCTGTTTTTTACAAACACAAAATCCGGTTCACTATACGTGGAAACACAACCGTTTATATCGGTTACCGTCAACCCAACAGTGTAATTTATTCTGGTATTACCTGCATTTAAATAACGCCATGTCGGATTGGCAACCCTACTGTTACCACCATCGCCAAAGTTCCACAAAAAACCACTAAAACTACTTGTTGTGGCAGGGGCTGTCGGCACCATAGTGAAAGAAACCGTTTCTCCGGGGCATATCGTATCATTGGCCTTTGTGAAAGTTGCCGTTAAAGGTTCTACAATACGAATGGTTTCCGAATAAGTTTTTGTTGTACTGCCATAGGTAACAGTAAGCACAACGGTGAAATTGCCTGCCGTTGTATATGGGTGAGTAGGGTCTGTCCCAACGATAGTATAGGCAGGAGTTCCATCACCAAAATTCCAATTAATAGCCGTAATACCTGATGGATTGGTACTTGTGTTAGTAAACATAACCGAAGTTGGAAGGCAAGGAGTACCTGTGGTATAACTCCAAGTAAAACTTGCGGTCTGTGCCGATGCATACAACGAAAGTATGCAAAAGATGCTGATAAATAAAAACTTCCTCATCTGTTCTTGGTTTTATATATTTTTATTCTAAATTTATTTTCACTATTCCTTTATTTATACAGACGCAACCTTTTCAACAAAAGTTGTATCCGTTTTGTTTTTTATCTGTTTATTCCTTGTATTTGATTTATAACAGCCTGACAATCATCTGCATGTGCAGGATATTTTGTTGTCATTTTTTGTAACAAATCCAAAGCATCGTTTGCTTTGCCTGTCTGTGCCCAATATATGGCTTGATAATATTGTGATTCAAATCTCCGTCCCATTTTTTTAATACAATCTTCCATAATCACATTGCCTCTATTGGGGTTGCCTATTCTCGCATACATCAAAGCCAAATTGTAATAATTTTGAGCCGAAAATGGATTTATTCCTATCATTTTTTCAGACAATTCAAACACTTTGTTTAAATAAACATTGTTGTTGGTTGCTTGATATATATGCGTATAAATATTGGTAGCATAAGATATAAAATTCTCATTTGGACACACTTCCACCAAACGGTCGGTGTAATAAACAATGGAATCTATATGTGTTGTTCCTGAATACAATTCCACCAGACTTGACAGGGCAGCCTCGTTATTAGGGTCGTAGGCCAAGGCTTCTCTGTATTTGCCGATAGCGGCATAAACAATATTGATACGTTCCTCCATAGACAAACTGTCGTCTGACAATTTGGATTTTAGCAAATAACCTTCGTAATCGGCTTTGTTTTCCCTTTTGATAATGGCCGCAATGGGTTTCCCGTCTACATCTATTGTATGAATTGTTCCTTTAGGAGGCCAAATGTTATGTTGCAATTGAAAAGCATTAATATAGGTATTAATACTAATGGCATAATCCCAATCCGAATTGCCTCGTTCATAATAACGGATATAGCCTATTTCATAATATTTTGCGGTATCGTTTCTGAAATAATATTCAATAGCCTTATGGTCATTGGACGATATTTTTATTTTTTCAGGAGTATTTCCTTTTAAATTATTTTCAATAAGATAATTGTCCAACCATGTAGAAGCGGCACGCGTGCTATGCTGATAATAATCCATTTCGTAATAGCCGTAATTTTTGCTGACACCTCCACACAATTGATTGTAATATACATATTCATGCGGGTGATATTTGCAAATATGAACAAGGGGCAATATCAACAGCAAAGCAAAAATGCCATAAACTACCCATTTCCAAGCCCCTTTCATCTTGTCAGCCCAAGCATTCCAACCGAAAACGGAAGCCGTTACCAAAAACGGATAGGTAAACAAAACATGACGCCAACCGCCATAAACGTTTGAGGCTTTGTAAATGATATAAAATATTGGGAAAAAGAACGAAAAGAAAACAATAAATGTTATCATTCCTGTCTGTTTTTTGATAATTTTGGGTAAGAACACTAAAAATGCCAAAAGCCCCAAGATAACGACCTCAGGAATAGTCATAAAAATATATTTCGGCAAATAATACCATGGTGCATTGGTTGACCAAATATTCACACCTTCAAATACCTGCCTCAAATTCACGCTATAATGTTCCATCAAATCCAAAGCCTCTTTGGCATGGGCAATAGGACTTTGTTGCAAATAGGGCCACAACACTATGCTGACAAAATAACCGACAATACTCGTCAGCAACAATTTGCCAATAAGAACAAAACCTTTGGTCCAAAATATTCCTTGATTCCATTTGTGTTCCTTATTAACAAAGAAATACCAAACTCCACAGAACAAAAACAAATAGGCTACCAAAATCAAACCGCCAATACGGACAGAATTTGCAATAGCAATACCCAATGCCACAAAAAGCAACCTTTTCCAACTTGTTTTGGGCAATTCTCTTACCAACAATATCATTTGATAGATGGCAAAAGTATACCCTAAAGCAAATGGTATATCTTTGGGATTGTTGAACGAATGTCCCAAAAATCTCGGAGAAAGCAATAAGAGCAAAAAGCCCATTATTGCTGCTCTGTAACCACATGTTTTGGCCAACAACAAGGCTATGATAAAAGCAATGCACCACCCCAACAAAGCATTGCAACAATGCCTGAATTCGTAGGGATTGTCTATATGAAACCATTTGATGAACAAATAGGTAACATTGTCAAATGATTGTCCGTAATATTCAAGGTTTTGAGTAAGCGGGTCACCTTGTGTATTGACAGCAGCAGTATCTCCGTTGGCAAAATAATCATATACACGCGAAGAATGCACATAACTTGATTTTTCATCGCCAGACATACCCGAATTCAAACTCAACAACGGCACGACAACAAATGCCACTGCCGCCAAGATATAAAACACTTTTTTCAAAAACAAGGGTTCTTTTTCACAAACGGTTGATTTAACGCCTGTTGAATCCTTATCTGTCGCATTTTTCTTTGTATTTTCCGTGGTCTGATTCTGTTTCATGCTCTATATAATATCTCTAAAAGAATACAAAGGTAGTAAAATATTTTGTAAAACACAGCAATAAGAGTAATATTTTATTTTTATAGCACTATAACATTCTGAAAATCAAATATATATTTATTTCAACAAAATATTAACATCTTGCAAAAAAAAGGAAGTGTATTTACTGCACTTCCTCTATCATTCTTGATTGTTTACCCCTTTATTCTCCATAACTTGAACCGTCAAAGCAATGAGTGCATATACAGTCTTTGGGCAAACCTATCGTTTTTGCAATCGTTGATAAGGTATTGAATTTAAGCGAATCAACCCCAATATGCTTACGCAGCATTTCCACCATGTTAGCATATTCTTTGGTCGTTTCATCACGATAAAGATGTAAATTTTTATTACTGTCTCCTTCCAATTCTTTTATTACCCTACGGGTGATAAGTTCCATTTCTGTTTTGGATGCGGAAAAATTCAAAAACTCACAGCCATAGAGCAATGGAGGGCAACTAATACGGATATGTACCTCTTTTGCACCGTAATCGTATATCATCTTCACATTATCTTTCAATTGGGTACCCCGCACTATACTGTCATCACAAATTACCACTTTTTTGCCGGCGAGTAATGCTCTATTGGGCAAAAGTTTCATCTTAGCCACATGTTCACGCATAATTTGAGAAGAAGGCATAAAACTGCGTGACCATGTAGGAGTATATTTTACTATGCCCCTTTGATAAGGAATGCCTTTTCCCATGGCATAGCCCAATGCCATTCCTATACCTGAATCGGGAATGGCTGAAACGAAATCGGCCTCCACATCATCAGATTTTCCCAACTCATAACCACCTATATAACGGGTATTTTCAACATTTATATGCTCATACTGCGTGGACGGAAATCCGTAGTATATCCATAAAAATGAACATATCTGCATTTTATCATTGGGGGCTAACAACTGTTGGCATCCATAAGGGGAAACCCGCACTATCTCACCCGGACCGACAAATTGTTCTACCTCATAACCCATATTCGCAAAACTATGACTTTCAAAAGCAAGTACATAGCCATTCTGGTTTTTCCCTATCACTATAGGAGTACGTCCATAATAATCTCTCGCTGCAATGATACCATTGTCGGTGAGTATTAACATTGAACATGAACCCTTTACTTTTTTGTAAACATTTTGTATACCGTCCACAAAATCTTTGCCTTGAGTAATCATTAAGGCTATCAATTCTGTAGGATTGGTAGAGCCCGAACTTAATTCTGTAAATTGCTGATTAAGGGAAAGACATTCTGCCTCTAATTCTGCCATATTATTAATGCGGGATACTGTAACTATGGCAAACCGTCCCAAATGTGAATTTACCACTATCGGCTGAGCATCTGTATCACTGATGACTCCTATTCCACAATTTCCTTTGAATTTATCCAACTCATCACCGAATTTGCTACGGAAATAGGTGTTTTCAATATTATGTATGGAACGATAAAACACACCATTTTCCATGGTAACCATTCCTCCACGCTTGGTACCTAAATGTGAATGATAATCTATACCATAAAACAAATCCTCTACGCATGCACGCTTAGATGCAACTCCGAAAAAACCACTCATATATTATATTTTATTACTGATTAAATAAAAAACACGATAAAATTGACCGCAAAAGTAGCATTTTTTTCCTTATTTCTAAAAGGCAATTGCACAACAAAGTTGTTACGGAATAACACATCATTTCAGTTAAGTTTTTGGAAAATTCACTTCATTCGCATCTGCCCTGCAATTTTTCAATCTGAATCAGACTATGCCGCTATTTTCTGAACTTTGCCGTTATATCCTCCAACTCGCAAGTATCGTTGATATGTTTTATTCTATACAACCTCTGGTTGGTTGTCGGCTTGTCCAATGCCCCACATTCAGGTTTATAGGGACCTATTTTCACATAATCGAAAAACCGTGCTTGAAACAAATCTGACAATTTTTCTCTGCCTGAATACCAAGCCGTTTTCAAGTTATAGTTTGTTTTCACCCATTTCGCCAAGTTGTTTACAGTTTGCACATCGGCATCCCCCCCCATAAAGGCAACACAAGTCAAACCATTGAGATATTTTTTCAATATATCATCAATGGTTCTTTCTGTTAATGGTGTGCCAATATCTTCTGCCAAAAAAGGGCTATGACATTCTTTGCAAAAGCAAGGACAATTCGTAATATTGAATGCTAATGTCGTTTCATCAGGTATTTCCTGAAAAACAATGTCATAATTATAATATTTCATTACATTTCGGCTTTTTCAACCTGAGCCTGCACGTTTTGAAAACTATGTTCATGACTATGTCCGTGATTGCATTCTCCCATCGGACTATTCTTGGGAGCGTAGAATCGCTTTGAAGCCTCTATTTGTCTTTCATGAGAGAAATGGTCAATACGTTTCAAATAACCGATAACTCTGGTTGCCCAACTTACATTTTCGCTTCCGCAAACAGGACATTGATGCAAATAACGCTTGTCTATATGTTTACATTCGCTATTGTTGCAAATCGTATTGGGAATATTAAAAGTGAAATAGTTTGTACCTTCAACTGCAGCCAATCTTAATAGGTTTCTATATTGGGAAACTGACAAATGTTCTTCCAAATTCATGTGCAAAGCAGAACCGCCATCCAAATATTGTACATATTCTTTGCCATGCAGTTTAAATTTATCGAAAATAGTCAGCGAATCGTCTTCCACTACATAGAAATAACTATTGTAACAATCTCTTGATACTTTGTAGCCGTCTGCTTTGTCCCAATTGGCGTGTTTTACACCAAGATTTTCAGCAGGAACAAATTCGGTATTGAACATCAAATCTTTTGTACGGGCGGCTTTGTTTTCATCGGAAATAGTTTGCAATATAGACTGGATAAATTCTCTGTAATCATTATTGTCACTAACTTGTATTCCCAAAAATTCTGCGGCTTCTACAACACCGTTTACACCAATGGTCAGATATTGTTTATCCAAAGAAATAAATCCTGCTTCATAAACGGTAAGCATGTGTGCCTGATAAAAATCCTTCAACAATTCATTGAAAGCCGTTTGATAGCAATGCACTTTTTTAACCTGTTCACGCAAATACTCCAACACATCTTTTCTTTGATTGATAGCATCTTGCACCAAACGATTGATATTAAGTGTCATCACCGACTTGGAACCTGTAGCCACGCCACCTGCACCCAAAGAATAGCTGAATTGATTGTCTTGCATTTCGTTACGCAAACGGCAACAAGAACTCAAACTGTCGGCTGAATCAGACATATAGGTAAAGAAAGAATGACCTTCTGCATACATTTCTGCAGTAAAATCACCGTATGCCTTGTCTTTTACATCGTTGCCATCGGTAAGCAAAGCCATTGTTTCAACAGGGAAAGTCAATATTTGTTTGGTTCTTTCTTTGTTGAACCATTTCATAAACAATCTTTGCAAAGCGTCCAAAGATTCCCAAATAGGTCTTGTCCCGTCAGGGAAAGCGAAATCGCCGAACACCCCTTGGAAATAATAACTGTCAAAATAACTGATATTCCAAAAAACAGACTGGAAATTGCGGGCAGCAGCCGGTTGGTTCAAATAATAAACCACATTCTGGAAATAATCAAAAATGACATCTTTTATTGTTCTGTCTTTATCTATGCTTTTTTCAACAATATCATTTAAATGTTGGGTATAATCATCTCCCCATTCTTTTCTGCAGAAATAGTCGAAATACATTAGAAATTCAGGAGTGGCAACTGCACCTGCAAATTGAGAAGCAATGGTAAAAACCATATTGACAAAAATACCGCAAAAACTTCTCAAATGTTTGGGAGGCGTAGAAATACCACCCATTTTTTGCAAACCGTCCAACAACATAGGATACATGGTAACGGCCACACAATAAGGGAAAATAGAAGTTTCATCATGCTTGTACAATTCGTGTTTTTCCAACTGACGGATATATTCTTTTGCCAAATCTTCACCATACATTTCCCTGATTTTGTCTGTCAGTCTGGAACGGTTCAATTTAATAACATCTCCTTTGAAAAGTTCTCCATTCAAGGTGGCGATATTTTTTTCCGTCACATTGGCATTGGAGTCAAAATCACTGCCTGTTGCTGCATTTTTTGCTTTGATATAACGACCGATATATGTTTTTTTCTTTTCCAATTCACGGGCAGAACGGCGTTTTTCCCGATAAAGAATAAAAGCCTTGGCTACATTATAATAATTTCTGTGCATCAATTCCCTTTCAACTTGGTCGGAAATGCTTTCTATATTAATGAAATTATATAACTTGAGTGAACCGATAATGCTTTCTATTTCACCCGCCTGATATGGTTCGCAAACCGCATTGAACGCAGCTTCTATCGCTTTGTAGATTTTTGTCTGGTCGTACTTTTGTGCAGTATTATCTCTTTTTACAACAAGCATAATTATTTTGTCATTAAATTGTTTATTTATTTGATTTTACACCTTTCCCTTAAGGGGTTCGTATGGTTTTACAAAGATAACACTATAAACAAACACTTCGGCATATTTCACGCTAATTTTTATTAACTATTTTTAGTTAAAATTAAAGCACTCAAACTCATATATATAGAAACATAATACTGATATTCAATAAAATACATCTAATCATTTAAAATCATTGGTTTAACAAACTTACAGATGACTTAGAGAAAAAATTATCAACAATGCATTTTTTCCTGTGCATATTTTTTTGAAAAAAACTCTTTCTTCATCATGCAAACTTTCCAACTACTGCAACATTTCTTGGAAAATATATTTGTGTACATTTATTGCTTTACTATACGGTACATAAGTATCACTGTATCAAATAAATAAAAGTTCTTATTTTTAATAGGCTAATATTGAACAAAAAATGGTATCTTTGCCAAAATTATTTTTATGACAAAAACAGAACAGACACCGGAACAAATATCAGAACCTTCTGTTGATACGACCGAAACAACAACAGCAAACACTACACCGTCAGAAGATTTTGTCATTAATATTGACAAAGCGGATATTTATCAAGGTAAAAATTTGATTTTGAATCAAGTCAGTTTCACTGTCAAGGCGGGGGAACTGGTCTATATTGTTGGAAAAACAGGTTCGGGCAAAAGTAATTTGTTGAAATTGCTTTATGGAGATGTGCCTGCAGTAAACGGCACCGTACAAATTGCCGGTTTTGACCTCAGAAATATAAAATCCAAAAACATTCAAAAACTAAGAAGAAGTTTAGGTATTGTTTTTCAGGATTTTCAGTTGTTGCAAGACCGTAGCGTGTACGACAATTTGGATTTTATAGCAAAAGTTACCGATTGGAAAAACAAAAATGCACGCAAACAACGCATAGAAGAAGTTTTGGCTTTGGTAGGTTTATCCACCAAAGGCTACAAAATGCCACATCAACTTTCGGGAGGCGAGCAACAACGTGTTTGTATTGCACGGGCATTGATGAATAATCCCAAAATTATTTTGGCAGACGAACCTACGGGAAATCTTGACCCCGAAACCTCTTTCGATATTTTTTCTCTTTTTAGAGACATTACCCGACAAGGCACATCTGTTTTAATTGCAACACACGATTATCTTATTATCAATCAGATACCTTCAAGGGTAATTAAAATTGAAAACGGAAAAGTACTCGAATAAACCATGCTTTCTATTCTCATTCCGATATACAACCACGACACTCGCCAACTGGTGCAAACATTGCACCAACAAGCCCTTGCCGCCGGCATTGAATATGAAATATTGCTTTTAGATGATGCTTCCGACAATGAAAATGTCTGTCATATCAACCAACAATTAAAGAATTTGCCATCGGTAACCTTGTTTGAACTACCCACAACGGCAGGACGTGCTGTCGCCCGAAATTTTTTGGCAGGACAAGCCCAATACAAACACCTCCTGTTTTTGGATTGCGACACAGAAGTTGTTGATGAAAATTATATTAATAGGTACATTCCTTATTGCAACAAAAAAGACATAGTTGTTTGTGGAGGTATTGCCTATAAACAAGAGCAGCCCTCCCCAAACGCAAGGCTTCGTTGGATATATGGCAAAAAATATGAAGAAAAAATGTCGAAAGCAAATGCTAAAAATGAAACAAATAGAGCAGTAAACGAGATTACCTCATTTTCTTCATTTAATTTTTTGATTGACAAAGATTTATTTTGGTCAATCCGTTTTAATGAATTGCTGAAAAACTATGGACATGAAGACACCTTGTTAGGAATAGAATTACAAAAAAGGAATTATCATATTACTCATATATACAATCCTTTGTATCATATCGGCATAGATGATACCGATATTTATTTGAACAAAACCAAAAAAGGGGTGGAAAATCTGAAAATATTATTAGACCAATACCCTGACAAAGACAGTTTGATTAAATATATCAAATTATTGAAATTTTACCATACCTTGGAAAAAACTCATTTGGTCGGTTTTGCCCGTATCTTATATAGGCTTACACGTTCACTGATACAAAAGAATTTGAAAAGCAAACACCCCAGTCTTATACTCTTCAATCTTTACAAATTGGGCTACCTTTGCTGTCTGATGTCCGAGACAAAGAAATTCGATTTATAACATCGCCATGGCAATGACAGACTTAAAACAATGGTTGCCGTTAAGTAAGAAAGAGATTGAAATTCGTGGTTGGAATGAATTGGATGTCGTTCTGATTTCAGGAGATGCCTATATAGACCACCCCGCCTTCGGCACAGCCATTATAGGAAGACTTATTGAAGCGGAAGGTTTTAAGGTAGGCATTGTCGCCCAACCTAATTGGCGAGATGATTTGCGGGATTTCAAACGTTACGGCAAACCCAAATTGTTTTTCGCAATTACCTCCGGCAGCATGGATTCTATGGTCAATCATTATACCGCTGCCAAACGCCTGCGTTCCACCGATGCCTATACTCCGGGCAATGTTGCGGGATTCCGCCCCGATTATGCAACCGTAGTTTATGCCAATATTGTCAAACAACTTTATCCTGATTCCTTGATTGTAATTGGAGGCATTGAAGCCTCTTTAAGACGATTGACACATTACGACTATTGGTCAGATGCATTAAAACCGAGCATACTGATAGACAGCAAAGCCGATTTGTTGATATATGGTATGGGAGAAAGGCCACTTAAGGCTATTTTAGATGTTTTCAAACATAAAACAAACCCTCAAAAATCCGATTTTTTCCATATTCCTCAAATTGCTTATACAACAGAACAAACTGTTCAAAAAGATGAAAACACGTTGTTTTTACACAGTTTTCAGGCTTGTTTGAAAAGCAAAGCCACATTTGCCCACAATTTTAAACTTTTTGAAACAGAATCACATAAAAAATATGCCAAAAGGCTTGTCGAACCTTATGAAAACAGTTTTGTTGTCATCAATCCGCCTTTTGCCCCCATCAGTACACAAGAACTTGACAAGATTTACGAATTGCCTTTTACCCGCTTGCCCCATCCGCGGTACGAAAAACGAGGAGAAATTCCCGCTTTTGTGATGATACAGAATTCGGTAACTATACATCGGGGCTGCTTTGGAGGATGTAGTTTTTGTGCCATTTCGGCACATCAAGGCAAATTTATTGCCAACAGAAGCCAATCGTCTATTTTGAATGAAGTCAGGAAAATAACGCAAATGCCCTATTTTAAAGGGCATATCAGCGATTTGGGTGGTCCTTCGGCAAATATGTACAATATGAAAGGCAAAAACGAACAATTGTGCAATCGTTGTGCCAGACCCTCTTGTATATTTCCGCAAAAATGTCCTAATCTCAACTACAACCATCAGACATTAATTGATTTGTACAAACAGGCAGACAACCTGCCCAACATAAAGAAAATAACCATAGGCAGCGGCATCCGTTACGATATGCTTGTGGAAAACAACAAAGACATTGTACATTCGTTCAAAATAGACGAATATACCGAACTTTTGATACGCAAACACGTTTCCGGCAGATTAAAAGTTGCCCCAGAACACACTGAAAACCATGTGCTTGACATGATGAGAAAACCTCATTTTGACCAATTTTTGTTGTTTAAACAAAAATTTGACGCTATCAACAAAAAACTGCATTTGAACCAACAGATAGTACCTTATTTTATATCCTCACATCCGGCATGCAGATTAATAGACATGAAACATCTGTCTCAAAAAGTACATCAGATTGGCATCCACCCTGAACAGGTTCAAGATTTTACGCCAACACCAATGACCTTATCTTCCACCATATTCTACACGGGAATAAACCCCTATACAGGCGAGAAAATCTTTTGTGAAACCAGAAAAGAAGCCAAACAAGCCCAAAACCGCTGTTTTTTTGAACACAACAATTCGTCCAAAAGAAAATTCAAGTAAAATCCGCAAAAACTTTCTCGGACTTATCCAAAAATTTTTATTTTCAGACAGACACATTGAATGTGTCCATACAAAATACAAATACGGCTGCCATATTATGGCAACCCTGCAAATGATTTCTCCCCACTCATTTTTCAAATCTTAATTTGCACGGATATGCTGATAGGTTAAATGTCCGCAACAAAAAAAGGGACGATATACATCGTCCCCAACTATTTTAATTATAAACCAAATTTCAATATTCTATTCTTTGACGAATTTTATTTTCTGGTAGCCTGCTGACAATACATATACACCCTTGGCAAGGTCGGCTATATCTATACTCATATTGTCAGTGGCTGGTTGTTGTTTCACTTTTCTGCCTGCCATATCGAAAATTTCCACCATTTTGGTGCTGTTTTCTGCAATGCCGTTTACATACAGCATATTCTTGGCAGGATTTGGATACACGCTGACTTGTGCATTTGTTGCATCAGCATCTTCTATAGCAGTGGTATTCTTTTCGGTAACATTTACATCATCTATAAGCCAAATGTGTCCGTCTTCGCCCTTATATTTGAAAGCGATATATATGTTTTGACCTTTATATGCCGACAAATCAACGGTAATTGTCTTCCAAGACGCAGACACATTTGTCGGTGTCCATACTTCTTGAAAACTGCTCATATCATCTGTGGTTGTGCTTACCCATACTCCTTCGTACCGATAATCATCAGGTGCAGCTTCATACGTTTTAAATGTCAAAGTAACAACATTGCTTGTGCTTTTTACGGCTAATTTTGGAGAAATTAACCACCCTTCCTGCAGAGTATCGGCGTTATATGCATGAGCAGCAACATATTTCCCTGTCGGAATGGAAACCTGTATACCTGACATTAGGCGTTCTCCTCGTCTATCCCAATACGACAGGCTTTTTCCATTATATCTGTCCTTATCAATTTTTGTCCAACATTTCCATGAAGTGGCACCCTTTTCAAAGCCTTCAAAAAATGGCAATGCACGTGCATTGTCAGCACATTTCGGTTCTACTACACATATATCTTTAATATCTTTGCAATCGTTGATTGTATATTGTACAGTACCGTCTTTCCATACCTTGCCCACTTCATGGTCATTTCCGGCATAATACACCCCACTGTTATTGGCAACAACTGCCCACAAATTGCTGCTTCCCAAACCATGGCTGTGTAAAACTGTTCCGTTTTTCCATACTTTCAAGTTTGAACCTTCCCAACCGCAAACATAAATATCCCCGGCATCTATACTGATAGACCACGCTCTTGCGTTGGTGGTGGTGGAAGTAAGGGTATAAAACTCTGAAGAATTCCTCCATACCTTTGCAACATATTTCCCATTTTCATAACTATAACCTACACTATATACATTACCTTGATAGCAGGCAACTCCATAAACATAAGTGTGGTTCGGCAAAGTGTACAATACTGAAGCACTTTTCCAAATGACCCCATGATAGGTAGAGTCATCATATTGACATCCTCCTGTAATAGCATAATTGTTATTTGTTATCTCATCATAAAACATTGTTCCGCAAGTAGCGTAACTGGCATGAATTTTATTACCCATAATCCGCAAAGGGGTTGGGTCATTATCTCTCCACAAAACTGCGGTTGTTACTCCATCAATCTTTTTGGTACCTGCGGCAAAAAGACTGACATCACCATGAAACAAAGCATTTATATGTGTACCTCCATCATATATGTTACTTAAATACCTTGTTCCGTCTCCCCTTAAAATATCACCATACATATATTTCCTGCTAGCGGTATCCATACAGTTTTCCACCCAATAAACAGTATCCCTGAAAAACGTAACTGCATCGGATTCAGTATGCCGATTATAAT
>JAFZUH010000101.1 GCA_017618435.1 Bacteroidales bacterium
AAAAGATGAATATATTGATAATCCCAAAGCAAAGGATTTGTATAAAGTGGGGACTTCCGCACGAATACTCAAATTGTTCTCCATGCCAGACGGAACAAAAACTGTTCTTTTGCAGGGGTTAAGAGTATTTTCCGTATCAAAAATATACGATGCTTTTGAAGACAAATCTCATTTTGTGGGATATTTTAGGGCAGATGTAAAAGAATTGAATTATAACGATTTTGACCCATTAATCTCAAACAATGAAGATTTCAAGGCCACCATAGCCTCTTTGGTGGATATGATGGGACAATATTTTAAATTGTCAGCAGGTGCCGATGTGCCCGATGAATTATTGACGGCTTTTGCAAAGTCTAACAATAATGCGTTTATACTCAATTTTATAGCCTCTAATCTTCCTATATCCACTACCATTAAACAACATATTTTGGAAACAACCAATATGTTGAAGAGAGCAGATATGGTTTTGGAACAAATGGCTTTGGTTTTGGCTGGAGTACAATTGAAGGCAAAGATTCAGAACAAAGCAAAAATAGAGTTGGACAAACAACAAAAAGAATATTTTCTGAATCAACAGATGAAAGCCATTCAAGATGAACTTGGTGAAAACGGGCAAGACCAACAACTCATCAAAGATTTAAAGAAGAAAGCAAAGACAAAAAAGTGGGACAAAACCACTGCAGAACATTTTAATAAGGAATTGGAAAAACTACAACGTATGCACCCTGCTTCGGCGGATATGAATGTGCAACTAAATTATTTAGAAGCCTTATTGGATTTGCCTTGGAATGAATATACACAAGATTCTTTGGATTTGGCAGAGGCTCAAAGAATTTTAGATGAAGACCATTTCGGTTTGGCAAAAATAAAAGAAAGAATTATAGAACATTTGGCTGTCTTGCATTTGCGGGGTGATATGAAAGCACCGATTCTTTGTTTTGTGGGACCTCCGGGAGTAGGTAAAACATCTTTGGGAAAATCAATTGCCCGTGCGATGAATCGAAAATATGTCAGAATGTCATTAGGCGGTGTTAGAGATGAAGCGGAAATTAGAGGCCACAGAAAAACATATATCGGTGCCATGCCGGGACGTATTGTACAAAATCTACAAAAGGCTGGCAGTGCCAACCCTGTTTTCGTATTAGATGAAATAGATAAATTATCCGGCATGAATGGACAAGGCGACCCTTCTGCTGCTATGCTTGAAGTGCTTGACCCTGAACAAAATACACAATTCAACGACAATTACATTGAAACTCCTTTTGATTTGTCGCATATATTGTTCATTGCAACGGCCAATACATTAAGTACCATACCGCCTGCATTGGTAGATAGAATGGAAATTATAGAGTTGAGCAGTTATTTGTTGGAAGAAAAAATCATGATAGCCAAACGCCATCTTATTCCGCAACAAATAAAAGCCAATGGCTTAAAAAGCAAAGATATATCATTTTCCGACAAGATAATAGAACAGATAATTTCCGATTATACAAGAGAAGCAGGGGTGAGAACCTTAGAAAAAATGATTGCTAAAATTGTTCGTCATAAAGCATTCTGTATAGTTGGCAACAAAAAAACAACAAAAGCAGTTAAAAAGGAGGATTTGGCAGAAATATTGGGAGTTCCCTTATTTAAACGAGAGCAGGATTTTCAAGAAAATACCATTGGTGTTGCCAAAGGTTTGGCTTGGACATCGGTAGGGGGAGAAGTGTTGTTTGTAGAAACTGCTGTTGCGAAAAACGGAAAAGGCGGTTTGGTTTTAACCGGCAATTTGGGAGATGTGATGAAAGAATCCGCAACTATTGCTTATGAATACATCAAAAGTCATGCAGACAGCCTAAATACAACAATTGATTTTGCCAATGTTGATGTTTTTGTTCATGTGCCTGAAGGTGCAACCCCCAAAGATGGACCTTCGGCAGGTATAACTATGCTGACCGCTATGACTTCTGTGTTTACCAATACAGCCATTCGTCCGAATGTTGCTATGACAGGTGAAATATCTTTACGTGGAAAGATTCTTCCTGTTGGTGGCATTAAAGAGAAAATTTTGGCGGCCAAAAGAGAAAATATCACTACTTTGGTATTGCCTGCTGCCAATAGAAAAGACGTGGAAGATATTGAAAAAGAATATATTTCAGGATTAAATTTTCATTATTTTGAAAATGTAAGTGATGCTCTGGCTTTTAATTTGGGGCATTAGAACAAAATGAGAAAAATTTTCCTAAATATCATTATATTGTTTGTTGTTTTTACGGTTTTTTCGCAAAACAGCAAACAATATTTTGTTGTTATGTTTATAGATAAGCCTAATTATCATGTAGATAGCATTTTGTCTTATATTTCTCCCAAAGCATTGGAAAAACGTCAGTTATATCATAAGGCTATTGCAACTATAGAAGATTGTCCTGTATATCAACCGTATATTGATACAATTTTAGCATTAGACACGCAAATAGAATTAATTACTAAATCAAATTGGTTTAATTATATTGCTATTTCCACTACGGCAGATGTTGTTCCTTTAATTGAAAGACAAAAATTTGTTTATCAAGTTGATAGTTTGAAAAATATAGATGTTGCATATTTGCTGACAAATGATGATTTATATCCGCCAACAACCAAAACATTCAAACCGATAGATACCATTGATTATCCAACACTTTTGTTGGATTCAGCATATTATGGTGAAATGTATTGTCAAATAAATATGCTTTCCGGACAATATTTGCATAATAGTGATTATCTGGGACAAAATATGACCATAGCGGTAATTGACGGAGGCTTTTTGGCGATAGACACCTTGGATTTTTATGAAGAATGGCGAAATCACCAACTAAAGTTTACATATAATTGTTCAGAAGAACAACAATCTA
>JAFZUH010000102.1 GCA_017618435.1 Bacteroidales bacterium
AATATATAAAAATAATATCATTTATTTAACAAATATTGAAAAATTTAAACAAAAAAGGTGTTCTAAAATAGAACACCTTTAGCCGTTTTTTTATCAGAAAATCTTATTCTCCCAATTGCAAACGATAGAAACCTTCACAAACCAAAGTTGCATCTGTTTCTTTCATATATTGGGCGATGGTTTTCTTATTGTCTTTTATAAAATCTTGATGTATCAAAGTGTTTTCTTGGAAGAATTTGTTCAAACGACCTTTAGCAATTTTTTCTACCATTTCGGCAGGAATATTGTTTGCTTTTTCTTCAGCCACTTTAACTTTAATTTCTCTTGCTTTTGCAGCTTGTTCTTCAGTTATCCAACCTTTAGCCATATTGGAATTGATATGGTCATCAGAATCTACATGAGCAGGATTTATACCTTCTTTTCTCAAAGCGGCTTCTATAGCCTTTTGAATTTGTTCCTGAATGGTTTTTTCCTTGCTTATTTCCAATTCATGGTCAACAACTTCTTTTTTTACACCGTTTTCATCAACAGCGATTGGATTCATTGCAGCAATTTGCATAGCAATATCGTGTCCAACGACTTCCAAGTTGTTGGCTTTTTTGTTGAATCCAACCAAAGTAGCCAAACGGTTTCCGTTGTGGTTGTAAGAAGCAACAAAAGGTTTTTCTATTACTTCATATTGATTCAATTCCACTTTTTCCCCTGTTTTTCCGGTCATTTCGGTCAATAGGGCTTCTATGGTCATACCGTTCAACTGAGCTTCTTTCAATTTTTGCAAATCGGTAATTTTATTAGCGATAGCGAAATCGGAAATAGTTTTTGCACAATTGATAAAATCAGCGGTTTTACCCACAAAGTCAGTTTCACAATTCAACATCAACACAACACCAAAAGTGTTGTCTGCATTTGTCTGAGCTAACACATAACCTTCGGTTGCACTTCTATCGGCACGTTTTGCGGCCACTTTTTGACCTTTTTTACGCAAAATATCTATTGCTTGATCAAAATCACCGTTTGCTTCTACAAGAGCATTTTTGCAATCCATCATGCCCGAACCGGTCATTTGTCTTAATTTATTTACATCTGCTGCTGTTATAGCCATAATAATTTTTGATTTTAGAGTTCAACAATTATTTTTTTATTGTTTTGCGTTGACGACCTTCTGCAGTTTCTCCAATACGTTTTCTTCTGCCTGTTCTTGCAGGACGTTCTTCGCGTGGAGCATTTTCAGTTTCAACTTCTTCTGTTTCGGCTTCAAATTTGTCTTTATCCAAAACTCTTTCGTTCAAACCTTCTTGAATAGCATCGCACATTGCTTTAACAATCACAGCAATGGATTTGGAAGCATCATCGTTTGCCGGAATAGCATAATCAACCGCATTTGGATCTGAATTGGTATCAACAATAGCAAAAGTCGGTATGTTTAATTTTTTTGCTTCTGCTACGGCAATATGTTCCTTAAGAATATCTACAACAAACAATGCGGAAGGCAATCTGTTCATGTTAGAGATAGATCCAAGGTTCTTTTCCAATTTGGCTCTTTCACGTTGAATTTGCAATCTTTCACGTTTGGAAATGGTTTTCCATTGGTCTCCGTTCATCATTTCGTCAATGGAAGCCATTTTTTTAACGGCTTTGCGGATAGTAACAAAATTTGTTAGCATACCACCGGGCCAACGTTCTGTAACAAAAGGCATTCCAACTGCTGATACTTGTTCGGCAATGATTTCTTTTGCTTGTTTTTTTGTTGCTACAAACATAATTTTTTTGTTTGCACGGGCCAATTGTTTCATTGCGGCTACCGCTTCGTCTATTTTAGCAACTGTTTTATGGAGGTCAATGATATGGATACCATTTTTTTCCATAAAGATGTAAGGAGCCATATTGGGGTTCCATTTTCTTTTTAGGTGTCCGAAATGAGCACCTGCTTCTAGTAATTCATTAAAACTTACGTTTGACATTTTTCTTTTATTTTGTTTACATTCTGTTAATAACAACCGCCAAGTAGTTGCAGTTTATGCCACAAGTCTTTGCGATTTAGATACTAAACTAATTATTAATTCTCTTTGAATACTAACGTTTACTAAATTGAAAGCGTTTTCTTGCTTTTGGACGACCCGGTTTCTTTCTTTCTACCATTCTTGGGTCTCTTCTCAACAAGCCTTGGCTTTTCAAAGCAGGGCGATTTTCCGCGTCTATTTGACACAATGCTTTGGCAATAGCCAAACGCAAAGCCTCTGCTTGACCGGTAATACCACCGCCTTGCAAATTTACTTTTACGTCATATTGTCCCATTGCATTTGCAACCAACAAAGATTGTGTTGCAACATATTGAAGGGTACCTGTTGGGAAATATGTTTTATAATCTCTACCATTGATAGTGATATTTCCTGAACCTGCTGTCATATAAATACGAGCGACAGCTGTTTTTCTTCTACCTGATGTATTTATTACTGCCATAATTATTTAATGTCTTTAATGTTGATTAAACGGGGTTTTTGTGCTTCATGTTTATGTTCATTGCCTGCATAAACATACAAATTGCGGTAAATAGCATCTCCCAATTTGGTTTTGGGCAACATACCTCTTATGGCATGTTCTACTACTGCAATAGGTTTTTTTGCCAACAATTCTTTAGGGGTAGTAAAACGTTGTCCACCAGGATAACCGGTATGACGAACATATTGTTTGTCTGTCATTTTTTTACCAGTCAATCGTACTTTTTCTGCATTGATAATAATGATATTATCTCCACAATCAACATGAGGTGTAAAATTGGTTTTATGTTTACCTCTCAACAATTTTGCGGCTGTTGAAGCCAATCTTCCCAAAATTTCTCCTTCGGCATCTATCAGCAACCATTCTTTGTTTACTGTGTTTTTGTTTGCCGAAATGGTTTTATAACTCAATGTGTTCATTTCTTTTTATTTTCTTTTTTTAATTATTAAAAAATTGATACAAACAAATATTTCACCTTCTTTGTTTGTGGATAATAATACGGTACTCTTTTGTGAGCGTGCAAAATTAGCACTTTTTTTCATACAAAAAACACTTTTGTTGATTTTTTGTTGAAAAACTCTATAAAAAAATACAGAAAACATTGCAAAACAACATTCTCTGTATATGTTTTTAATAAATTTTTTGGTTGATAAAATCTTTTACAAGCAGGAAAATCGCCTTTTATTTGGCATATCCTATAGGGTGGGCTATCATCACCTTTCCGTTTTTCAGGCCTATCAATTTGGCAACAGCCTCCCGATTGACTTGTCCAATAGTAACGGTTGCCAAATTTTCAGAAGCGGCAAACAAATAAATATTTTGTCCGACATAGCCACAATCTATTGAAGAATAAAAAACTTTATCTTCTGCCGAAAAATCTTTCATTTTATCATAATTTGCCACAAGTACCAAAACAACAGGTGCCGCACCCACAAATTCCAATCTGCTGACCGATTTTCTATGGTCTCCCGCTTTGGTCAAATGCAATTGTTTGGCTATTGGATTATAATGCCAAATGCCATTTTCCATAAAAGCATAAATTTCAATTTCTTGAACATTTCTTGCGGAAGGAACTGTCTTTTTGTTTTCTGCAGGACGATTTACACCGCAGGCTGCCCATAACAATTTGGCCAAAAGCTGAAAATCAATTTCAGAAGGCGATATATTTCTATTCGATTTTCTTTCCCGCAATGCCTCCATCAAAGGCAAACCTCCACTCGTTTCTACATCTCCCAATTCAATTATTAATTCATTGGTTTTATTTATATTATCAAATGCCATTGTTTTTGATTGTGTTTCTATTGCATTAGCGGTTTCTTGCACTTGTGCATAGAGACCAATACCGACAAAAACAACCATTAATGTTAAAACATATCGTTTCATAATCACCTTATTGTATTGATTTTCAATTTTATTAATTTAGTATTTCAAATATCAGAAAGTTGGTTTTGAACAAAATAAACGTTTGGTTTTTCTATATATCAACCGAACAATATTTTTATGGATAAAATGCTTGTAATGAAATTTATCAGCCTCTTTGTTTTGTTGTATTTGTTGAGGATGTACAAGTGGCAGAATCGAAGCCGAGGCAACAAAGTATTTGTTGTCGGCAGCAATGTTTTCAAAATGAGTTCCGCTTTCCAAACCGATATTGGTCACCAAATTAACATTCGGGGTGAGGCACAAACCTTGTTGTTTCCAAATATGAAAACACAATTGATAATCCCACGTGTTGGTTTCCCGTTTTTTCATTGATACAAATCTGTCTTGCCAAACCTTTCTTTCATACCAAGAAAAATAGGATTTTGTCTTTTGTTTAAATTCCGATAAAGAATAATTATTTAAATAAAGGTCATAATCTTTCCATGTTCTTCTCCATGCTGCCCAGCCCCAAATAAGCGGATAAGCAGAAAAATAATATGAAGCCTCTCCTCTTTTTATTCCGTTTTGAAAATTACCTCCGGCAATCAAACTTACACGATTGTCATCTTTGTATTTTTCCAACAATTCTTGACAATAGGGGAAAAAATCGGCATGGGGCATGCAGTCATCTTCAAGAATAATGCCCATTTCTTCATTTTCAAAAAGCCACGAAACGGCACCACTAACCGCCTTGGCACAACCCAAATTCTGTTCCCGAAACAAAGTTTTGAGTTCACAATCCCAATCCACTTGTTTTACCAAATCGCGTACCTGCTGACATTTTTCCGCCTCTCCTTCTTTATTTGCACGAGGACCGTCAGCAGCGATGTATAATTTTTGAGGTTGGAGTTCTTTTATTTTGCCAAAAACCCGTTCTGCCGTATCCAATCTGTTGAAAACAACAAACAATATCGGAACAGAAAAACGATTGGAAGGTATATTTGATGCCATTTTGTTTTATAATTTTAAGGTTTCTTTAAAATAATCAATAGTTTTCAACAAGCCCTGTTCCAATTTGACAGTGGGATTCCATTGCAAATGTTGTTTTGCCAATGAAATATCAGGACAACGCACAGTAGGGTCATCGGAGGGCAATGGCTGATAGATAATTTTTGATTTTGAATCGGTTAGTTCTATCACTTTTTTTGCCAGATTCAAAATGGTAAATTCTTCCGGATTGCCGACATTAATAGGTCCGATAAAATCTTTTGGCGTATCCATCATTTTTATCATTGCCTCTATCAAATCGTCAATATATTGAAAACTCCGTGTTTGCGAACCATCGCCATAAATAGTAATATCTTTGTTTTGCAAGGCTTGAACAATAAAATTACTTACCACTCTTCCATCGTTCGGGTGCATTCTCGGACCATACGTGTTAAAAATTCTGATAATTTTTATATCCACATTGTTCATTCTATGGTAATCCATAAACAAAGTTTCGGCACAGCGTTTGCCTTCATCGTAACAAGAACGGATACCAATGGGATTCACATGTCCCCAATAGGATTCTATTTGCGGGTGAATTTCCGGGTCACCATACACTTCAGAGGTAGAAGTTTGCAAAACACGAGCCTTTATTCTTTTGGCTAACTCCAATGCGTTTATTGCTCCCATTATAGAGGTTTTTACCGTTTGAATTGCATCAAATTGATAATGAATAGGAGAAGCTGGACATGCCAAATTGTAAATTTCATCCACCTCAACCTGATAAGAAGTTGTTACATCGTGTCTTAACAATTCAAAATATTTGTAATCAAATAAATGTATGATATTTTGTTTTTGTCCTGTGAAAAAATTATCCATACAAAGCACATCATTGCCTTCTTTGAGCAATCTTTCACAAAGATGAGAACCGATAAATCCCGCTCCGCCAGTAACCAATATCTTCTTCATAAGAACATGTGTTTAAAATTTGTTATTCCAAAATTATCTGTTTTATCCTTTTTTTATTCTTTTTGTTGATTTTTTGCCGCAAAACAGCAAAAACAACTTGATGAATTTGCAAAGATAACATTTTTTACCATTACCAACTTGAACTTTTATTTTTCTGTTCCAAATTTACTGCATTTTTTCAGTATCTGTTTTTTTACACCCTGAAAAGATATTTCCTTAAAATACGAATTATACGAAAAAACATATTTTTCCGTTTGTTTTTATTTACAAGGTCATGCGGAGAAAATTTTTGGTAAATCTTTTTTTTCTGTTGGGGCTCAATCTCATTGTCAAGCCCTTTTGGATATTTGGCATTGACCGAACGGTACAGAATGTTGTAGGGGGACAAGTTTATGGCTTGTATTTTGCTTTGTTCAACTTCACTGTCATTTTCAATACTATTTTGGATTTCGGTATCAACAATTTTAATAATAAAAATGTAGCAAGTTCTCCTGCATTTTTGCCCAACAATTTTTCCGGTATTTTTTCCTTAAAAATATTTTTAGCATTTGTCTATTTCGTTGTCATTCTTTTGGCAGGCATATTTGTCGGATATTCCCAAGCCGTTATCGGCATGTTGATGTGGATGGCGGTCAATCAGTTTTTGGCTTGTTTTATTTTGTACCTGCGTTCCAATATTTCCGGCTTGCTGATGTTCAAAACAGACAGCATTCTCTCTGTTATAGACAGGGTGGTAATGATTATTGCCTGCAGTATTTTATTATGGGGACACGTTAGCGAAAAACCGTTTCAGATAGAATGGTTTATCGGTTGCCAAACCTTTGCTTATTTGTTTGCCATTGCTATAGCCTTACCCATCGTGTTGAGAAAAGTGAAATTGCGTTTTCCCACATGGAATCCCGCATTGTTCAAAAAAATATTGTGGCAGAGTTTGCCATTTGCACTATTGGCACTTTTGACCAGCCTGCACAACCGTACAGATGCCGTTTTGTTGGAACGGCTATTGCCTGCCGATTGCGGAGATGTACAATCTGGCGTTTATGCGTCCGCTTTCAGACTTTTAGACGCCGCAACTATGATTGCCTATTTGTTCTCCGTAATATTATTGCCTTTGTTTGCCAATATCAAACAAAAAGAAGAGGAATTGTTCCCAATTGTAAAAATAGCCTTTTCGCTGATGTTTGTCTATGGCGTATTGGTAGCAAGCCTGTCTTGGTTTTTTGCCGTTCCGTTGATGAATTTTCTTTCCGACCACCAAACGGATATTTCCATTTTGGTATTTAGACGACTAATGATTGTTATTGTACCCTTGTCGGCAACCTACATTTTCGGAACACTCCTAACGGCTATGGGGGAAATGAAAAAACTAAACATTATAGCCGTTATTGCTGTGGTTTTGAATTTTTCTTTAAATTTTCTCCTCATTCCCCATTTCAAAGCGGCCGGAGCCACCATTGCAAGCCTTTGCACACAAATATTTCTTTTTGTTGCAGAAGTATTGATTGTAAAACACCTTTTTAAACAAAGCATTCCTTGGATATACTTGTTGCAACTGTTTTTGTTTGCCATACTCACCATAGTTGCCACCTATGGAATTTCTTGCCTGCATTTGGATTGGAAAACCAACTGTATCATTGCCGTCTTTTGCATTGTTTTGATAAGTTTTGTTGTAAAACTGTTCTCTATCAAAGAAGTTAAAAGGATTATACAAAACGAAATTCTTCTCAAAAACAAATAAAAACAAAAAGAAAAAAGATTTTTCTTTTTTCCTTCAAAAAAATATTATACTTTTGCAAAATAAAATATTTTTAATCTTAATTTTTAATTTAAAAGTAAATGCAAATGAAAAAACTTATTCTTTTATTAATGACCGTTGCTTGTTTTGGGATAGCACAAGCACAAACCGCAATTCAAGCCCGCTGGTTTAATAAACAAACCGGCAACGTATATTCTAGTCTTTCGTACACAACCACCGATGATTCTTTGCTCACATACAACGTGAGAATACAAGGATTTGACACCAACTATTATGCTGTTGTTTGGATAAAAAACAATACGGGCAACGACTTTGCCGCAGGTGATAGTCTAAAACTTGTCAGTCGTATGAACGGGCATCAAGTACTAACATGGACACTCACTCTTAGAAACGGGCTACAAAAAGATAGTACAACTTATTTTATCTTAAACGAATATATTTTAGTAAAAGGCTATTCTCAGTGGGGAGCCAACAATTATACATACAGCGTAACAGCCCACAACACAACCCCTGTTACCGATGCGGGAAATGCTAATATGTCTTTTGTTTTCAACAGAAAAGCAACAACTGTATCTATTGCACAAGTACGTTGGTACAATAAGCAAACTAATCTGTTGTACCAAAATCAATCTTTTTCATCATCTGACGACTCTTTACTTATAAAATACAGAGGAACTATTCAAGACCTTTTGGATACAAATTATACTGCAATTGTTTGGATACAAAACAATTCGGCGAATGATTTGGCTGCTGGTGACAGCATAAAAATAACAACATATATCAATGGACATGAAACCTATACAAGAAAATTAACGCTTTCAAAAGCGTTACAAAAAGACAGTACTCTCTATTTTACGGTAAATGAAACTATTTTATTGCCCAATATGTGCCAGTGGGGAGCAAACATTTATACTTATAAAGTTGTCAAATACAATGAAACTCCTGTAACAGATGTTTCTTCTACTAATACTGTAACTTTCACCTTTAATAAAATTACTCCTGTAACAGGCATTACAGTAACAAATGCCGGTTGGTTTAATTCAAC
>JAFZUH010000103.1 GCA_017618435.1 Bacteroidales bacterium
AAACGGGCAAAACAATTGAGATATATTGTCGCGACACACTGAATGTGTCCGAATAAAATTTGCTCCCGTGGGTACGGCTACCAGACCTTGACAGCCGATTTTTTGTCCTATATATTAATATAATGTATAATAATTTTAGAATAACACTGCCAAATCGGTGGAAAAGTCATTTGCAAGATTTTTGCAAACGCTAAATCGGCGGAAAAGTCATTTGCAAGATTTTTGCAAATGCTCCCCTCTCCACCTTGGAGAGGGGGCGGGGGTGAGGTCAAATTATCATTTCTCATTTTCGTTTCTCACCTAAAAAAGTTGTATCTTTGCAACAAAAACAAGTTATGGTCGTTTTAGTTACAGGAGGTGCGGGTTATATTGGTTCTCATACCATAGTGGAATTGCAAAACAGCGGCTTTGATGTGGTCGTTGCCGATAATTTCAGCAATTCCAATCCCCAAGTGTTGGAGGCTGTGAAAAAGATTACGGGCAAAAATTTTGCCGTAGAATCCATAGACCTCTCCGATACAAGGGGCTGTGAACAGTTGTTCAACCGTTATGCCATCGATGCTGTTATTCATTTTGCCGCCAGAAAATATGTCGGAGAATCGGTGCAACAGCCTTTGGAATATTACAGAAACAATTTCTTTTCCACTATAAATGTCCTTGCGGAGATGAAAAAACATCGGGTGCCGTACTTCGTGTTTTCCTCTTCGTGTACGGTATATGGCGAACCGCAGCAACTGCCTGTTACCGAACAAACGCCCGTTCAGCCTGCCACATCTCCTTACGGCAACACCAAACAGGTGATAGAAGAGATATTGAGAGATATGTGTATAAGTGAAAAAAATATGCACGTCTTGGCACTACGCTATTTCAATCCTATCGGAGCCCACGCTTCCGCCCTTATCGGCGAACTGCCCGCAGGCGTGCCCCAAAATCTTTTGCCCTACCTTACGCAGGTCGCTGCCGGAAAACGACAGTATCTGCAAATATTCGGCAACACCTACAACACCCCTGACGGAACCTGCCTGAGAGATTATATACATGTGGTGGATTTGGCAAAGGCTCATGTCAAAGCCCTTGAATATATCTCAGGCAACAAAATGACCGATAATTTTGATGTCTTTAATGTCGGAACGGGCAATCCGGTCTCGGTCTTGGAAATTGTCAATACTTTTGTAAAAGTTACCGGTCAGAATTTGCCTTACAAAATTGTGGACAAACGCCCCGGTGATGTCGAAAAGGTCTGGGCTGACCCCACTAAAGCCAATCGTTTGTTGGGCTGGAATGCCGTATACAACTTGGAACAGATGCTCTCTTCGGCTTGGCAGTGGCAACAAACACTACAAAACAAAGAATATTAAACAATATTAATGAAAATTTATCGAACCGTCTTTAACAGTTATATGGTAAACACCTATTTGTTGCTCTCCGACAACAAACAGGCTGTCATTATCGACCCCGCTTTTGCCAATCAACAGGAGTGGGAGATGATGAACAACAAAATTGTTGAATTGGGAGCCTCTTTGCAAATGGCTCTTGTTACACATGCCCATGCCGACCATATCATGGGTGCCGCTCTATTGTTGAACGCTTATCCAAATATCGCTTTTATGATGCACAAGGACAGTTTGCCCCTCTATCAAGACGCCAACAACTACGCCATGATTATGGGTTTTGAAAAACAAAACTTTCCCCAGCCTACACAATTCTATGCCGACAATCAACAATTAGAGATAGACAACCACCGTTTGACCATTCTCTCTACCCCGGGACATGCTCCGGGTAGTGTGTCTGTGTATTCTCAAGAAGACAACGTTGTCTTCACCGGCGATGCACTGTTCCGTTGCAGTATCGGCAGAACAGACCTGCAAGGCGGCAGTTTTGATGTCTTGAAACATTCTATACAACAAAAACTCTATACCCTTCCCGATGAAACTCTCGTCCTGCCCGGACACGGCGATTCATCAACCATTGCTTTTGAAAAACATTATAATCCTTTTGTGAACGACTAAATTTTTTTATGATGGAAGGTTATCAAAGATTAGATATATACAACGAAGAAACAACCAAAGCCCTACAAGCACATTACTTGGAAATACTCAAACTGCTTGGTGAAGATGTCAATAGAGAAGGGCTGTTGAAAACCCCGGAAAGAGTGGCCAAGGCTATGCAATTCCTTACTCAAGGTTATCATTTGGACCCCGCCGAGATACTTCGCTCTGCGATGTTCAAACAAGACTATAAGGAAATGGTTATCGTAAAAGATATAGAAGTCTATTCCCTATGCGAACATCATTTGGTGCCATTCTTCGGCAAAGCACATGTCGCCTATATTCCCAATGGCTACATTGTCGGTTTAAGCAAAATACCCCGTGTGGTGGACGCTTTTGCCCGCAGATTGCAGGTGCAGGAACAACTCACCACACAAATAAAAGAGTGTATTCAAAATACACTCGATCCATTGGGCGTTGCCGTAGTAATAGAAACACAACATTTGTGTATGTCTATGAGAGGGGTGCAGAAACAAAATTCAGTTACGACCACCTCCGATTTTACGGGTGCCTTTCTTAAACAATACAACACCCGTCAGGAGTTTCTCCGTATTATCGGAGCCAACCTACATGCCTAAATTGGCAGGCAGAAAATCCTGCTCTTGGAGAAATTCCAATAATTCTTTGGCAAAATGTTCGTTGTCCTGTTTGGTATAACGTCTTTCGGCAAATATTTTTGCCAAGTTCTCCATTTGGTTTTCTTCCAGCAATTGTTTGGTCAAAGGCAAAGCCTCTTTTTCGGCATACAATCTGTCAATATCTTCGGCGGAATAGTTGTGATATGTTTCTTGGTGAACAACGGCTTCCAACGGCAGTCTGTCGCTTAATGTACCTTGTTCTGCCGGATACCCCAAAGTAATGCAGGCTACGGGAACAACATATTTGGGCAAATTGTAAATCTTGCTCAACGGCTTGATATTATAGGTAACCGTTCCCATATAGCAAATGCCCAAGTTGTGGGCTTCTGCTGCAATGGCGGCATTTTGGGCTGCTATCAAGGCATCTGCAATTGCCCACATCAAACATTGAATGTTGTTGAACCCATGGCGGGCGTTCCGTTGGTCGCACCAACGTATAAATCTGTTGAAATCCGCACAGAATGTCAATATCACAGGGGCTTCCGCTACGGCAGGCTGATTGAAGTGCAGGGGAGCAATCTGCTGTTTCATCTGTTTGTCTCTGGTAACGATGATACTATACAATTGCATATTGCCCGTAGTCGAACCTCGTGTGGCAGATGTTAGTATTTCCTGTAAAACAGCATCGGCTATAGGCTTGTCCGAATAGTGACGGATACTTCTATGGTTGTTTATGGTTTTTATGGTATCGTTCATATCTTTTTATATTAAAAATAGCAGTGGCAAAATGTTTTGCCACTGCTATAGTTTTTATAACATTTCGATATTGTTATTTAATTGCTGCTTGGAATTCAGCGTTGTCTTTATAGTTTTTGAATTCCATATCTTTGCTTGCTTGTACTTTGTAAGCAGCGTCTAAAGAGCAGCATTGTTTCAAGTTGGAATAAATTTCAGCAGGAGTATTGGTTCTTGCACCAACGATAGCCAACAAATAATATTCTGCTGCAGTTTTGTTTTCAATGCAGTTCAAAGTATTTTTTGCAGCAGCATAATCTTTGGTCAACACTTGGTTCAATGCCAAATTGTAAGTGCATTTGCCGTTTGCCATTTTTGAAGATGCAGAAGCATAGTCTCCGTTTTTCAAATCTATAACCCCTTGGTTATAAGATTGAGCGAAACCTGCTTTTTCAGAAGCGTCAAAAGCATTTTTAGCACCTTCATAGTCACCTTGAACCAAGCAAAGTACACCCATATTGTTTAAAACGACACCATTGTTGGGAGACAATGAATTTGCTTTGTCAAGAAGGTCTTTTGCAGTAGCATAGTCTCCTTGACTTGCTTTGAAGCATGCCATATCGTTGTAAGCATGGAAATCTTCAGGATACAATTCCATTGCTTTTTGATAGATAGCCATTTTAGTATTTACATCTTGAGTTAAAGAAGCGGAATATAACAATTCGGCCATTGTCAAAGCTTCCGGATTGGTGTTGGATTCTTTGGCGATTTGTTCGTCAGTTTTGGAATCAGAGCAATTTACTTTGATGATAGCACGTCTTAAACCCGGCAGAATTTCATTGTCTATTTCATTATAGATAGCAATCATATTGCGGATTTGTTGTTGTCTTTGATCTCTTTCGGCTTGAGAACGGATAACATTTAAGATTTGGTCTTTATCGTTGATGTTGGAAGCAGCAACGGCAGCCAAGAAACCGTCCCAGTCTTCACCGTTGTCAGAGGTGTTGAATTTGATGTTTTTCTTAATGTCAGCGGCTTTTACTTTACGTTCTTTAGCAACTTTTTTGATGTATTTGTCATATTCGCCTTCAAACCATTTTTGAGCGGTTTTTGAACGATTGGAAGACAATTCTTGGTTACGGTTCAATTCACCTTCTGGAGATGCCCAACCAACGATGTCCACACCAATAACTTCGCTATATTTATCCATGAATTGCATCAATCCACCCAAAGCGGCTTTGTTTTCGTCTTTTTTGTTAAGAGCCAAATTCCAATTGAGGTTGTCTTTGTTCAATTCATAATAAATCATACCTGTTGCGGTAGCAACACTTTGACCGGTGTAACCGTGGTCTGACAAAATGAAATTGGAACCTTCGCTTACTTTGTCTTTGTAACCGACTTGAGGATTGGTGAAGATTCTTTCGGAGGTAGCAATAGTACCTTCACCGAAATAGATTTCGTCAAAACTTGCTGATTTGGTTTTCATGGTAGCATTGGCTTCACCTACCAATTTGCATTGAGCAAATGATGGTTGATAGTCTGCAACTTGGGTAACAGAAAAACTTCCTCCTGTTTTGTAGTTGATGGTGATACCGTCTCCTGTTGCTTTTTGTCCTTTTAAGTAAATAGGATTCAATTTCAAAGAAGTGCCATCTTCTGCTTTAATTTCAGGAACAATGGTAAGGTTGGCTTTTTTGTGGAAGTATTTTTTAGGATAACTTCCTTTGATTTCCATTGTCATTTTTCCACCATGGGTTTCCATTGGATTGGGAGAAACCGAATAAGTAACCGAACTTTGTTTTTTTACCATTTTCTTTAATCCGCAACCACTAAAAA
>JAFZUH010000104.1 GCA_017618435.1 Bacteroidales bacterium
GTACAATCCACCAAAGATATACGCATGAATCTTCTGCAGGGCTTTTACAGTTCCTATCTCATGTTCGTCAATGATATTGCTCTCCCAGAACGTATAGGCTTTTTTGCGACTCTGTCCGTCAATGGAATTATCCGAATAAGTAAACCAATCAAGAAAAGCCATTGCTTTGTGGTTGTGAACTGCTTTTGCCAATTTGATTACACCATCATGGCCAATAGCATCCGTTAAACGGAGCTTACCATCAGGAGCAAGTAATTTCAACTGGGTAGTGGCACTAACCACTTCACTTTGTTCATCTTTCAATTTGGCTTTGAGGTACTTCCAATAGTTGCGGTTCTTCTGATAGTCATCTTGCTGATTGATGGCTCCAATGACATCAAGTACAGAGAAGAACCATTTGTTCTGCTCATCATTCCAAACAGCACGTACTTTGCTGTCCTTGTAGAAGCGTATAGATACTTTATTGTTCATAGAAAATAAGAAAAGTTTCTTCTAAACCATTTATTTGGATAATATTCTGAGAAACATAACGATAAAGACACTAAAAATCTTTATCCATTCAAATTTGCGATAAAATATCCATTCCCTATTCTTTCTTTTGTTGCAAATCTTTTTTGTTTTTGCCGATAAACAAGAAATACAAAAACAAATCTATACTAACCAAAAGAGCATTGAACATGTACAGGAAAATAACAATATCTCTACTATACAAAGTCTTGTGTATGATTCCAAAAACATAACCCAAGATAATCAAAGACATAAAAACAGGACTTTTGCCAATTACAATTTTTGTTTTCAGTGCCTTGATTATCGAAATAGGCCAACTGATGGCAAAACAAATTAAAAACAAAACTTCCCAAATGCTGAAACTGTCTATTTCCATAAAAAATTATGCTTTTTTCAAGTTTTTGTTTATCAGTCTGAAATCACCCAAGGCCTTGATTCCGATTTTGAAAATTCTTTTCATATTGATAGAATTGACCCCACCCTGACGAGGACGGAAAGTGATGGGATACCAAGCAATTTTTTCGTGTTTTTTTACCGCAATGGCTGCTATAGCCACATTTGACAAGAAAAAATCGGCAGGAATATAAGCCAATATGTTTTTTAGCCGTTCAACATTCATCAGACGGAAAGGGGTATTGGCGTCTTTTACCCATACATGAAACATCAGCCAAACCACCAATCGCAAAGTTTTTGTTACAAACACCCGTCCGGCACCGTCTTGTCTGCCCTTGCGGGTGCCAATGTGAAAATCGGCACTGGTGCGATTGTTCCACAGGTTCCAAAATTCTTCGGGCAAAGTCTGACCGTCGCTGTCAGTTTGAAAAACAAAAGTGGCATTTTGAGCAATTGCATAATTATACAGAAACAACAAAGTTGACCCATGACCTGAATTTGTCTTGTCCAAAGGTATCAACAACGGATATTTTTCCTGCAGTTGTTGCATAATGGCAAAAGTGTTGTCCTTGCTGCCATCGTTGGCAATAACCAAATGGGCTTGATGACCTTCTTGGCTTATTTGTTCACAAACAGGGTGCCATTGTCCGATTACTTCTTCTATGTTTGCCTCCTCGTTGTAGGCTGGCATTACAATATATAAATTATCCATAAAACTAATACGATTTTTTAAATGTAACAAATTTGTTCAAAACGAATTGAAATAACGCAACTATAATGATAGAAATAAGTTTTACAACAATAAAATGCCAATCCAAACTATCTGACGTAGAAACATTGGTGCCAATTGTTATGCCAAAAAATGTAATTGGCTTGCTATAGCCCCACCAAATATCGCCAAGCACCAGTATCAGCAAAGACAAAAACAAACCCAAAATACCTACACTATAGAATTTTAATGCACGTTTCAACAAAACGTCGGTTTGCTTAAAATTGAAATAAGCGTTGAGAAAAAAACTGACAGTAATTCCCGAAAAAACACCTATAATATTGGAAACCAACGAATTTACGCCCACTTCATTAAGAACTACGGTGATAAAAAAGTCCAACGAGGCACAAAAACCGCCAATTATACCATATAAAATAAAATGTTGGTATTTAAAATATATTTGTTTTATCTTTTCAACCATTGTTCCACTCTATTGATGGCCGAATCTATCGCCAAATCCATATTATAGTATTTATATTCCGCCAAACGCCCGATAAAAAGATGGGTGCCTTGGTTTTCCAAGTCTTTGACATCTTGCATATAACGTACTCTCAACCGTTCGTTTTCTTCATTGGGCATGGTGTAAAAAGGCAAACCTTCTGCCGAAGGATATTCATAACAAATAGTTGTTTTGGACGATTTTTCGCCTGTCAGTTGTTTAAATTCAGTGATACGGGTATAATCGTAATCGTTGGGGTAATTCACAACGGGAGCCGGCTGAAATTGCTCTTGATCCAAGGTCTGAAAATCCAACCTAACTGAACGATATGTCAGTTTGCCATATTTACAATCAAAAAACTTATCCAATTCGCCTGTATAAACCAACAATTTAGGGTGTATTTCGTTTTTAATAGCATGATAATCAACGCCTAATAAAACAGAAATATTTTCATGGTCTATCATATTATTTATCATTGCAGTATATCCATTGACGGGCATACCTTGATATTTGTCGGCGAAATAGCGGCTGTCGTTGTTGTCTCTAACGGGAATTCTTCCTGCCAAATCAGGAGACAGTTCATCAGGGTTGCAATTCCATTGTTTTTGGGTGTATTTTTCAAAAAACAGGCTATATAAATCCTGTCCCACTTGGGAAACGATAACATCTCTAAACGATTTTGGGGGATTGTTGAATGTGGATTTTTCCACTTCTTTTTTCAAAAAATCTTTTACCTCATTGTTTGACAAATGTATGCCGAAAACCGTATTTAAAGTATCCCTGTTAATAGGAAAATTGATAAAATTGCCGTTGGCAAAACTTAAAACCCGATGTTGGAAATTGGAAAAACCGGAAAATCTGTTCACAAATTTCCATACTTTTTCTATTTTTGTATGAAAAATATGCGGTCCATATTGATGAATGGTAATACCAGCATCGTTTTTATAGTCATAAATTTGTCCGGCAAGATGTTTTTTTTGTTCAACGACAAGAACTTTGTAACCATTTTCTGCTAACAATCGGGCAGCGGTAACTCCACTCAAACCGCCTCCTACTACCACAATATCGTAAAAAGCCATATTTTTCTTTATTTCTTAAAATGCAAAGATAATAAAAATTTCTAAATCAATTAGATTGTTTTTATGTAAAATTTCAATCGGACAGGTTTTTAATCAATAAGTTTTGTTTATCAAATGCAAATTGAAATAAAAAATGTTACCTTTGCAAAAAAATCAAGGCGATGTTAAAAATAGGAAATAAAGAATTTAAATCCCGATTGTTTTTAGGAACGGGAAAATTCAGTTCAGGAGAGGTAATGGAAAAATCAATTATCGCTTCTAAAACGGAAATGGTAACAATGGCCATGAAACGGATAAATTTGGACAATACGTCTACCGATGACATGGCAAAATATATTATCAGAACGGGCGTGCAACTATTACCCAACACATCGGGTGTTAGAGACGCCAAAGAGGCTGTGTTTGCCGCTGAAATGGCAAGAGAAGCCTTTGAAACCGATTTTATCAAATTGGAAATACATCCGGACCCCCGATTTTTGTTGCCAGACCCTATAGAAACCTTAAAAGCGACGGAAGAATTGGCCAAAAAAGGATTTGTAGTTTTACCATATATACAGGCAGACCCCATTTTGTGCAAACGTTTGGAAGAAGTAGGAACGGCTGCCGTTATGCCATTGGGGGCTCCTATCGGTAGCAACCAAGGCTTGAAAACAAAATCGTTTTTAGAAATTATTATCGCACAAAGTACAGTTCCCGTTATTGTTGATGCCGGCATTGGGGCACCAAGCCATGCGGCTTCGGCTATGGAAATGGGTGCTGACGCTGTTTTGGTAAATACCGCTGTTGCCGTGGCCGGTGATGCAGAAAAAATGGCAAAGGCTTTCGCTCTCGCCGTAGAAGCAGGACGTATGGCCTACGAAGCCAAATTGGGAGCGGTAGTACATACACAAGCGATTGCCAGCAGTCCGCTAACGGCTTTTTTAGACGAATAATTTGTATATAAAAATGAACGCAGAAGATTTTATTGATAAATTAGCATTGCAACCCCACCCCGAAGGCGGATATTATAGTCAGGTTTATGGCAATGATGACAATGGAAAAAAGAAAATCTCCACAATCTACTATATGCTTTGCAATGAGGAGTTTTCTGCCTTTCATGCTTTGCACAATGTTGTTGAAATATGGTATTATCATGCCGGTGAACCTCTCAATATTTATGTTATCTCACCCGATGGAGTTTTGACTACACATTGTTTATCCGCTGATGACGAAATGCAAGTTGTGATAGAACCGGAACACTGGTTTGCGGCAGAGTTGTCTTCAAAAAAAGGGTTTGCTTTGGTTGGCTGTGCCGTTGCTCCTGCCTTTAGTTTTGATAATTTTGAATTGGGGCAAAAAGAAGAATTGTTGCAAAAATTTCCTCAACACAAAACATTGATAAACAGATTGTGCAAATAGAACTTACCTGTTTTAACAAATTGGGGACGATTTACCCTGATTATAAAAGAACAAAAAAAGGCTGCCATATATTGGCAGCCTTTTAACATGAAAAAATTAATAATTTTTATTTCAAAACACCGAGTTCCTTGCCTATTTTGGTAAAAGCAGCGATGGCTTTGTCCAAATGTTCCTTTTCGTGAGCAGCAGAAAGTTGAACACGAATACGTGCTTGATTTTGAGGAACTACAGGATAGCTAAATCCGATAACATAAATGCCTTCTTCCAACAATTTGTCAGCAAATTTGCCTGCCAATGCAGCATCGTAAAGCATAACGGCACAAATAGCAGATTGGGTAGGTTTGATGTCAAAGCCTGCTTCTTTCATTTTGCCGATAAAATAATCAGTGTTAGCATGTAATTTGTCTTGCAATTCGTTGGTTTGGTCCATCATCTCAAACATTTTGATACCGGCGGCAGCAACCATTGGCGGTATAGAGTTGGAGAAAAGATATGGACGTGAACGTTGACGAAGCATTTCTATAATTTCTTTCTTTCCTGTGGTAAATCCGCCTATAGCACCACCGAAAGCCTTTCCGAGTGTACCTGTGATAATTTCCACTTTGCCGCGGCAATTGTGCAATTCGGTAACACCACGACCGGTTTTTCCGACAACACCTGCAGAGTGACTTTCGTCAACCATTACCATTGCATCGTATTTATTGGCCAATTCCAAAATTTTGTCCATAGGAGCCACATTGCCGTCCATAGAAAATACGCCATCGGTAACGATGAGTCTGAAACGACAGGATTGAGCCTCTTGCAATTGTTTTTCCAAATCTGCCATGTCTGCATTGGCATAACGGAAACGTTTTGCTTTGCAAAGTCTGACACCATCAATAATGGAAGCATGGTTGAGAGCATCTGAAATAATCGCATCTTCGTCTGTCAAAAGAGGTTCAAATACTCCGCCGTTAGCATCAAAACAAGCGGCATACAAAATCGTATCTTCTGTACCAAAGAATTTGGCTATTTTGGCTTCCAATTCTTTGTGCAAATCCGATGTTCCACAAATAAAACGGACAGAAGCCATGCCGTATGCTCTTTCTTGCAAACATTTGATAGCGGCATCAACCAATTGTTTGTTGTTGGCTAATCCTAAATAGTTGTTGGCACAAAAATTAAGAACTTCTTTACCTGTATTTACCTTAATTTGTGAATATTGAGGAGATACTAAAACACGTTCGTTTTTGTATGTTCCTGCTGCCTTAATGTCATTAATTTGACTTGTAAGATGTTTTTGAAATTTATCGTACATTTTATTGCAATTTTTTAATGAATACTAAATTTATTTTGCAAAGGTATAATTTTTTTTACCTATTTTTAACTTTTCCCGACTTTATTTTTTGTCTTTGACAAAAACCTATATTAAACATAACGGCGAAATTTTGTATTATATAATCGATAAAATTAACTTGTAACCTTGTAAAAAAATAAAAAAACAACCATTGTGGCTGTTTGATTGACCACTATGACCTACTCTCTCCATTGGAACGGATAATTTCCTTTTTCAAAAGCCCATGAAAATGGGGCTTTCGCATTTATTGTTGATAACTATTATGTCAAATTATTATAACCATACAGATAATATTTGTATTTTTGTTACGTTTAATCAACACGTAAATACAATTTTTAGCATGACGAACGAAAAATCATTGTAGCTAAATCGCATCAAGGTTGTTTTGGCAGAGCAGAACCGTAGCGGCAAATGGCTTGCTGCTCAACTGGGCAAAACCGATACCACTATTTCACGTTGGGTGCAGAATAAGGTACAGCCATCTGTTGAACAACTCTTTGATATTGCAAATGTTTTGGGAGTTGAAGCTAAAGATTTGATTAACTTCATCAACAACAAGTAATGTGGACGTATAGACATGGAAACATCAATTAGACAATCGGATTATATCCAAGCGGTAAAAGCCATAAAAGAGGCTATACAAACCACGCGTTTACGGACATCTCGTCTTGTAAACCGTGAATTATTATCACTTTACTACGCCATCGGTAAATACATATCTCTAAATAGTCGCTCGGCACAATGGGGTACTGGAGCAATTGCCGCCATATCGCAAAGCCTCCAACAAGAATTGCCCGGATTGCGTGGCTTTTCTGAAGCTAACATTAAACGAATGAGAACGTTTTATGAAGAGTGGGCTGGTGTGTTTGAAAATCGTCCGTTGCCAACGGACGAAATGTTAACTGTCTTATTACCAGATAGTATTGAAATTCGTTCGTTGATAACGAACGAATTTGATGATGCTACACTCAATGCCTTTTTGAGTGTCGGCTTCACTCATCATTATGAGATTATAATAAAAGTGAAAAATACGGCTGACCGTCTTTTCTTCATTCAGAAGTGTGCTCACGAGTTTTGGAATGTTGACACACTAAAATATCACCTCGTCCAAGACCGCAGCAAGGGTGAAATCCTTGCTAACAATTTTTCGAAAACCATTGAAAGCGAATCGTTCCGCCAAAAAGCCATCGCCGCTTTCCGCGACGAATACAATATGCCGTTTGTTGAAATCAACGAAGACAACGACTTCCCCGAAAAGCAGCTTGAACTCAATATTGTAACCAATATCAAAAACTTCTTGCTTGCACTCGGCAGCGGATTCACTTTTATGGGCAACCAATATCGTGTAGTAGTGGACGATAAGGAGTATTTCATCGACTTGCTCTTCTTCAATCGACAACTCCGATGTCTTGTCTGCATTGAACTAAAATATGGTGAGTTCAAACCCGAATATGCAGGTAAACTCAACTTCTATCTTTCGGCACTTGATGAGTATGTAAAACTACCCGACGAAAACCCGTCTATCGGAATCATTTTGTGTCGTTCTAAGAGCAACAAAACGGTGGAGTTTTCGTTCCGAGATACATCAAAGCCAATGGGTGTTGCCACATACCGAACCGCTCGTGAATTGCCACAGAAGTACAAAGATGTATTGCCCGATGAGCAACAATGGGAAAAACTTTTGGAATAAATTTGTGTTATTGATAAAAACGACATTCCTATATAACCGAAAAAATAAAACTTAGTAGATTAGAATCATTTCTCATACGCATTGCGGACTACCTTCGCAAGATGATAGAGGAGTTCAACAACTTTCCTCCATTGTTGAACAAAAACTTTGAGTTACCCGCGACTCCGGCGGCAAAAGGAATATTTTCGGAACAATTTTGAGTTAGGTTTTTGAACGCAGAAGACGCAACCTCGATGGTTATTACGCAGTTTTTCTCTAACCGATTTTAGCCGAATTTAAACAAGCAAGGCTGCCTTTTCAGACAGCTTTGCATTGTATAAAAAAGGGAATTTACACCTTACTAACACTCCATAATGTTTTCTATTAATTTGCTGATTTCTTGCCTTTTACTTTCTATTATATCGTCAATCCCTTTTTGTGCGTAAATGCGTTGCTCAATCTTTGAAACAATCTCTGATTGCTTATCTGTGTCAACCTCTGGAATTAGAATCTTGTTGACACGAAATATTGCCAATTTCCCTTGCGAACTTTTTCCCGTATATTCATCTATCTGAAATTGTGAGCATTTCGACATTAGAGCATAACACAAATATTGGGGAATCCATTTCTTTCTGTTTCTGATTATAAGTCTGGCAAAATTCTCCGATATGTTTTCTCCACTTAATTCTTCGGGAACCAACCCACATTTTCCAATGGTAGCGCCAACAATAGTTAACAAAATGTCATCAGTTTCTGCAATATATTGTTTGATTACTTCGTGGTTCGCCTTTGAAATAAACTTGATGTTTTCAATGTCAAAGAAACCGTTCCAATTTAAATCTTCAACCTTAATGTATTTGTAATCAGTTTCCTCATCAAGAACAGATTCACCTTTGGGTAATCTTTTGCCTCCTTTGACTTTAACTATTTTTATCAAAGGTTTCCAATTAATATTTGGCATAGGTTTTATAAAGTGCCTAAATATGTAACGAAGTCTTAAACTCACTCCAAACTTTAACTCATCATTGGCTATTTCTGTAAATTGAGCAATATGCGTCTTGCAATTAACCATTGGTGCAAGAGCATCGAAATCAAAGCCAAATTCTTCGTTAAAAATCTCGTTAATTATGTAAATGTCAGGCTTTTTACTATTTTTTAAATCAGCAATATCTTGCTCTATGTCATTAATTTTAGCAATTAAACCATCAGCGTTAGCCAACACAGAATCGATATGTCTTTTGGGAAAGCGGATTCGTTTTAAATCATCTTCATCTATTGTGGCATAACCAGTATATCCTTTTTTTATTCTTGAAATTGAAATCAAGTCTTTATATAAGACTGACCTTAAACTGTAAAATAGAAGTTTTGCATTAAATTTTGGATGTAATCTAATTAATGCTTTTGTAAAAAAAATATTAGAATTTTCTTTTGTAATTAATGTGAATTTGCCGATTATGGATAAATCTTGTGGAACTAAAAAAGACAATAGGATGTCATCCTCGCTGACTTTTATAATATCTCCTTTTTCAATTTTCTTGTAGAAACTTTCGAACAATTCGTCACGATTGCAAAAATTCAAATACACAGGGAACAAATCGCCATTTTTTGAAATATTACTAATTTGACAATAGTAAAAGTCATCTTCTGGAATGATTTTTTCTGATTCTTGTTTTATTTCAAACAAATCACAAAAACTATAGTATTCGGTTATTTTGTTTTGACTTTTATATAAATGGTACGCATTATCAAAACGTAATGTTTTTTCGTGTGATATTTCACAACAATTTGTTTTAAAACACTTTACTCCCATATTACTTCCTTCCTTATTGTGTCAAGAATTGTTATTTGTTCATTGTGACGTAAAAGGATATCGTTACTTGCGTATTTCTTTAATAGCCCTGTTTTAAAAATTGAAAGTAGGTTTTTGTCTGTACGTTCATAATAATCTGCTTTCAAATACCCATTATTGTCATAATATTTTTCGAATACACGCTCAATAGTGGTTTTATCTTCGGTCAGTTGTGCGATTTTTAACATTTTTTCTCTTACTATATTTTCAAGTCTTTTCTTCTCTTTTTGTTCGGTCTTTGTTGGGCTTTCTTTTTCAATAATTTTTTTTAGTTCATTTTCAGAAGTGGTCAAATGTTCGTTCTGCTTCGCAATTTCTTTGGCATATTCATTTATAATCATTTTTGTATCCATCTTTTGTGGTGCATACTCTATGTCAAAAAGTTCATTTGGCATAGAACGTTCCCCTCTCTTTGTACGTTTGTAACCTACATTTTCAGCTTCAGCCATAAAAATATCGTAATTCATTTCTTTTGCCACCTCACCGAAAACCCACCAAGTATTGTAATAGCCAAAAACTCTGGTTTCATTATCATATTTGCACAACTCTTCAATTTCGCTGTCATATTTTTCAAGCAACATTTTGATTTCCATATTTTCATCATCGGGGGTGATGTAGTCTTTCAATAAGTGCTTAATGTTGTTTAAAATTACTGTCTTATCATTATTATTAATCAATTCAATAGCTTTACCATCCTCTACTTCAAGTAGTTGGTTTACATCAGATGTCAGTTCTTTTACCCAAGCATATTTTTTGCTGATTTTCTCGTTTTTGACAAAAAAATTGTAGTACCGCGACACTCTAGTTTTGAGTTTTCCCCATTCGTTACCGTATTTATTCCAAAGCGAGTTCCATTTCTCAACTTCTTGTTTCGTTTTCTTTTGTGCAAAAAGCAAACTTGTTTTTGTAGATGTATAAGGTTCAAAAGTCAGTTGTGGTAAGCTTACTACTGCTTTGATTTTAAAATATTTAAATAGGAATAATCGGATATATTTGCTGTCAACAGTGTCATAAACATTTTCAGGAAGGACAACACCAAGCCGTCCTCCTTCTTTGAGCAATTGGTAGTATCGTTCAATAAATAGGTTTTCACTGTTTTTATTGTCACCGAACAAAAATGAGTGTTTTATTTCACGTTGTGTCTGAATGTCAAGGTCAACGCTGAAAGGCGGATTGCTAATTACAACATCGAAACTGCCGTTTACATCTTTATTGTGATAAATCGTTTCTTCATTTGCAAATTCTAAATAATTCCGAGCACCAACATCTCCTCTTTTGTAATAACGAAATGGCAACAGACCGTCTTGCACAAAGATATTCGTTGAACCGTCACCGTGCAGTATCATATTCACCTTTGACGCTGTTCCCAAATCAAAATTGTTTTCAGAGCCATACAAATACATTCGTGCCCATTTGTTTTCATTGTTATCTGGTGTGAATAGTTCTTCGAAGCGTTGTTTGACTTGATTGCTACTTTTGATTTCGCTGCGTTGCTTGTATTTCAATTCTTTTGTTATCAGTTTCATCGCTTCGACAAGAAATGTTCCGCTACCTAAACTGGGGTCTATTATCAGGGGAAGTTCACGGTTGTTATTCAATTTGTCAAGCGCGAGTTTGTCAAGTTGCAAAGCATAAAGCATAAAATTAACAATGTTCACTGGTGTGAAAAATTGTCCTTTGGTCTGCTTAAAACCATCACGAGTTATACCTTCAAAGAAATTACCTAAAATATCTTTGCCGTTCATAGCGTTACGGCCATCAAGAAAAGAGTAAGTTTCTAATTCTTGGACGGCATAAACCAATTTGTTCAACGGGAATTTGTTGCGGTTAATAATCTTGTCATCATCAATTTTCTTTTGCTCTGTAACATTCAGTTGTTCTTTTAACGCGCGTTTGTAAAGTTCATTAATTCGGTCAAATAACTCGTCAGGACTTTCAATAGTGTCGCCATATTGATGGACTTGAAAATCATATTCTTTCCCGTCTTCTTTCTCATATTCATCTTGAATTTTTGACAAAATGATATTCACGAGAGAATAGAAAATTTCACTGTCTGTTGTTCCGCCGCCACCCCACAGAACATTGTGCAGATTGCGACTTAAACTTTCAATGTCTTCTTTGCTAATATCCATTCTCAAATCGTGAGCACCACCTTTTATAAGTCGTGGTTTTTGTGGTTTCCCATAACCTGGTGGTAGTTCGCTCGCAAACGACGGGAATCCGTCGTTTTCCCAATCAATGTAACTTCTGTATTTGCAAAAATCAATAATTAGTGCTCGGTCTACCATTCTGTTGTTTTGGAAATCGGCAGTATAGTAGACAAGGTATTTCACTTTTGTTTTGTATTGTTCTTCCTCATCTTTTGCTAATGCAAATAACTGACCTTCAATGTCGTTTTTCCCTATTTCGTATTGACTGGGGGCTTTTGCTTCAATAAAAAAGAACGGATTACCTTTATCATCTTTAAGTAAAATATCAATTCTCGGGTCAAGTTTTGTGTGCCCTTTTTGACTTGGATATTCTTTTTCTGTTTCTATATGTATGGGATTGTACCCCAATTCGTTAACAAGCCTGTCGATTAAAAACGCTCTTACAATCTCCTCATCACCTGTGAGTGATTTCAAGTCTCTGTTGTTTTTAATTTTTTCGGAATAATCAACCGTTTTGTTTGCTATGCTGATTTGAGCAACCTTGTTTTGCCTTGAGTTCAGCAGCTTTTCAACTGTTTCTTTCCAATCTGCCATTTGCTTTGCGTTTTGTGCGTTTGGCTTTCATCGGATTTTTCGAGCATTAACTCACGGCCATAAAAAACGTGGACTTTGACA
>JAFZUH010000105.1 GCA_017618435.1 Bacteroidales bacterium
AACTACAACAACCGTTTGAGAGTTTCCCTCATTGTCTATAGCCGTTATATTGTGCCTGCCTTTAGGCAGGTAGACGGAAATGTTGTGAAAATCAGTGGTTTTTGTAAAATATTCACCATCAATATGCCAAAATATTTCGGCATCATTGTTTTGGTGTACCAGTTCAAACACTATTTCACCTTTTTGTCCGTCTGCTTGTTCCGGTAAGGTGATTTTTGAAAAGGTATTTGTCGGATATATGAATTGCATAGGTCGGTTTTCTAAGGTTTGAGTTGTTGAGTAATCAGATTGATAATCAATGTGTTTGCGTTTGTAAAAATAAGCCCACACGGGTGGAAGTACAAATACAGCAGAGCCTTGTTCGTTGTTTTCTTTGTCTATATGCAATTGGTGATAGGGGCAAATGGTGCTTTGTAAACCCTTAGCGGGAATTAATTGTTTTTGTTTGTCGGGGCAAAAACGATTGCATAGATGTCCCGATTGTTGGCAAATGTTTTCTTCTATCATATATTTTTCCGGTATGGCAAACCATTTGGATTTTGGCAAGAGATTAAAAACGTTAAATAATATAGGTCCGGCAGTTTGTCTTCCCACGAGGGCAACATTGCCTTCGCCGGTAGCATTGCCTACCCAAACGCCCACAACGTATTTTTTGTTTACTCCTACAGCCCAAGCGTCTCTGTTTCCATAACTTGTTCCTGTTTTCCAAGCAATAGTTTGTAAAGAAGTAATGGCGGTTATATCCAATTCATCAGGTCGGTTCAGGTCTTTCATGGCATCAAAGGTAAACCATACGGAGGCAGGGTCGAACAATTCTTTGTATGTTGCAGTTTGTTCATTCTGTTCTATTTTCAAATCTTTTATCGGCTTATCTTGCAGACTGTTGTTCATTTTTGCATAGGCTTGCACAATATCCCATAGGGTTGCTTCGGCTCCGCCTAAAATAAGAGATAATCCATAGTTGTCAGATGTTCTGTCTAAAGTGGATATGCCTATTTTTTTTAGAAAATTATAAAATTTAGGCACACTATATTGTTTTAATAACATCACAGAAGGTATGTTTAGTGAGCGGGCAAGGGCTTCGTTGGCGGGGACTGCTCCATCGTAACTGTAATTATAGTTTTGTGGTGAAAAACCATTGATATTGATAGGAATATCAGGTAAAAGCGTGTGAGGTAGAATCAATCCTTCTTGTAAGGTGGCACAATACAAAAAAGGTTTGAGAATGCTGCCTGTACTACGTCTGGAACGTATAATATCAACGGATTGGGTTCCGTTTTTCAGTCCTAAAGCATTGGCACAATAGGCAACAACTTCATTGTCGGTAACATCAACCACCAAAACGGCCATATTGTTTATTTTTTGTTCAGACAAAGAGGCAGACCATTGCAGAACAGTCTGTTCTATTTGCTCTTGTATATTTAAGTCAATGGTTGTTGTTGTCTGTTGACCGTTTTTTTGTTGATTGAAAAAATCCACCAAATGTGATGCGGTCTGAGGAAGTTGATAGGTTTGTATGGGTAATTCTTCCGCAAGAGCGAGTTCGTAGTCTTCTTTGGAAATTTTATTTTTAATGTACAAACGTTTTAACAAATTGTTGCGTTTTTGTTTTAATTGTTGTTGGTTTTTGCCAGGGTGAATAAAGGAAGGTGCATTGGGCAATACCGCCAGTGTTGCCGCTTCTGCCCATGAAAGTTCATCTGAAGGATGGTTGAAATACCGCCATGTTGCTGCTTCTAAGCCTACAACATTTCCTCCAAATGGGGCGTGGGCTGTGTATAGATTCAAAATTTGTGTCTTGGAATAAGATAACTCCAAGCGTGTGGCTAAAATGATTTCAATTAATTTTTCCCAATAAGTACGTTTTTTTTGTCTGGAAAGTCTTATTGTTTGCATGGTGATGGTACTTCCTCCGCTTACAATACGGCGGTTATTGATGTTTTGCTTGCATGCCCGTGCTATAGAAATAGGATTAATGCCTAAATGATAATAAAACCACTTGTCTTCGTATTCAATAATACAAGTGGTAAATTTTTCGGAATAGGTGTTTTGAGCAGGGAATCGCCATTGCCCGTCAGAGGCAACTCTTGCCCCCAACAATTCTCCCTTTTTGTCGTAAACAACGGTAGAATAGGGTACTTTGAATAAAGGGTTGGGTAAAATAATCCAATATACTATAATGAGAAGAAAAAAGGTGAAAAACATTATTTTGTTTCGTACGCTCACTTGGGCAAAATTGTTCAAGCGAGTTGGGGCAGAATACAAACAATGATATAGTTTCCACCTGTTTTTCATTCATATAGTGCTATTGTCTGACAACAGTTGTTTTGCTTGCCTTGGTGCGAGCGAACACATTTACATCATACATGGCCTCGCAAGTTATAGCAGGTAATATAAAGGTACCGCTATAGGCTGCACGAAGACGTATCTTAATTTCTTGAGATTGTCCTTTGACCAAATCAAAATATGTTAAGAATCTGTCATCTCGAATATCTTGATACAAAATGCCGTTGCTTGATGAATTGGTCAATAAACGTTCATTGTAAATTTCCCAACCCGATGGCACTATGTATGTTAGTGCTAAATCGGTGTATTTTTTATAAACACCTGTATTTGATATTGTTACAATGGCATAGAAATCTGTTCCTTGAGGTATACTATTCTCATTCAGTGTTTTGCCTTTCATGTCTACATAGCGTACCGCTAATTTTAAGTTGTTGTTTTTAGCCGAAGCGGTGTCCGTAAGCGGTTTTGTACGTGTGGTTAAATTAACAAACATCAGTTTGTCTGATTTGTTGGTTACCGTTACATTGCCTTTGTATTGAGTTGGATAAAATGTTTTAACAAAAACAGATTTTGCTGTTGTAACAGATTGTTTTTCTTTGCTATCCATTTGATATTCTGCAACCAAACTACCTGATGAGAGGTCTGATAATTTAGCCAAACTCATCAATAGATATGCGGTGGATTGGGTGGAATAATAGGTGTTGGCTTCAAAATCTGCTGCCATATCTTTAGCCAACATAAAAGCATCTTCGTGTTTTTGCAACAAAATCAAGGTTTCCAATATCATGGCTCTGTCTCTCAACGCCGAACCAAAAGATGTATTGTCCATTGCATAATTTTCAATGTTTTTTGATTGATTGAAAACCAATTCGTTGGCTGTTTTCTGTTTGCCAATCAAAGCGTAGGCGGCAGCCAAACGCCATTTGGTCTGCAGGGATAGATTGTTGGATTCTTTCAATCTGTTCATTGCTCCCAATTCCGAAGATCCCGCCAAAGCCAAGGTGTATAAACAATAGGCTTGTTCCAAATCAGACTGGTTGTAGGAGTATCTTCTGTTTGTAATGTTATTATTGGCTCTCCAATTTTGTGCTTTTCTTCTTTGGTATTTTATCCATTTGTTGAGTACGCTTTGGTTGATTTCATACCCTTTTTCTCTTGCCAAAATGAGAAAATGACCAACGTATGAAGTTACCCAATTGTTCACATCAGTGCCGCCCTCCCAATAGGTGAAACCACCGCTTGGTGTTTGTCTACCATAGAGTTTGGCGATAATATTATGGATATTTTTGTTCAATGCGGTTTGTTCGTCTTTGGAGAGACTTTTGAATTTGTCCAAGAACAATAAGGATATACCTTTTGATGTTAATTGTTCGGAACAATAGTGGGTGTAGTTTTCCAAGAAATCATATTGGTCGGAAATGTTCATAATGGGCAAATTGGCCAATTCCAAAGTCAAATAATTGTTTTTGCCGCCTTTTACAGCAAGGCTATATGGCAATGATATGCTTTCACCGCCTTTTAACAATTTTGTTTGTACCGAGTGGGAAATAGGATTAGGATTTCTAACATCAATTTCAATATTTTCCTTAAATGTTTGCCCGTTGCCCGTTGCAATAATACTTATTTTTTCAACACCTTCTGCTGCAGTTGATTGCAACTGGAAAAATAGTGTTTGGTTGCCTGTGTTGGAAAAATGTATTTTTTGTTCTTTGGCTCCGATTATTTTCAGTTTGCCTTGTGTGGCAACTTTTACCGTCACATCTTTTACATTGTTTTCCATTGCAAATATATTGACAGGCAGGTCTATAGTCTCATTTGTTCCCACCATTCTCGGTAAAGTGGATTGGGTCATCAAAGGAGTTCTGACAGTGATGTTTTTCGCTGCATTGCCGTATGCTTCGTTCATGCCGGCTACAACCATTACACGCAACGAACCCACATAAGGTGGTAGGGTGATTTTATGGGATTTTTCTTCGCCTTTTTTCAAGGTGAAAGGTCCCATAAATCTTACCACAGGATTGAATCTGTTGGCTTGCATGTTAGATGGACTTTCGTCTTCATCACCGCCAATGCTGAACATTTTGGCAAATTTTCCGGAAAAGGCTCCAACTATATAATCATACATATCCCAAGTGGTGATACCCAAAGCCTCACGAGTGTAGAAGGCTTTCCACGGATTCGGAGTTTTAAAGTTGGTGATGCCCAACAAGCCTTCATCAACCAAGGCAAGTGTATAGGTCATCGGTTGCCCTTTTTGTTCTTTTACTTTCACCACAAAGGCGGATTCAGGTTTTACAACATTGGGGCAGGTTATCTGCGGGTGCAATTGGGTGTTTTCGTTAAACACTTCGATAGGTTGCACGCCATACATTCTGATAGGTTTGTTTTCAATGGTATTGTCGTGTGGTTGCAACAATGAAATATGAATATACACATTAGGTGTCATTCGTTTGTCTGTAACGAATTTGTATTGAGTGTTTCCTATTTTGTCCATTTTCAGCCATTCTCTGGAAACAACTTCAGAACCGTTTTCGATGGATACCAAAGCCATTCCGCTATTTACTTTAGGTATATTTACTACGACAGTTTCACCTACTTTGTAAGATTTTTTGTCAGTAGAGAATGAAAGCATTTTTACCGATGTCGGCATGTCGCTGTCAGGCACCCCTCTCCACGCAGGCCATGTTACCAGTATTGTGCAACCTGTAGCGTGTCCATCGGCTTTGTCTTTTACGTAAACCAAGTAGCGGCCATAGTCAGGATAATTGACTCTGAATTTGATAGACGCTGCTCCGTTGCTATTGGTTGCCAGTTGTCCGGATTTGACAGGTTTGATGGTTGAATTGTTTATGTAGGAACTGAAATTGTTACTGTTGTTTTCCCACCACCACGACCAGTCTAGTTTGTAAATATTGTATTCCAATGTTTTGCATGCCTTTGGTTTGCCATTGGCATCAAGGGTTACAACCTTAAACTCATGGTCGGTATTGGTTTCAATGTCCATTTCGTTAGGGACATTGTCATCTATGCCCACATAGGTATTAAATGGGGATATGGTATGTTGTATTGTGGTAAAACTTGCATCTCCATTAGGTTCAAACACACGGCATACCAAATTGGCATGTACCTTGCCTTTTATATTGTGTTTAACCAAAGCAGGTATATAAAAACTTGTCTTCCCTTCTGCATTCAAAGTGCCTGAAAATATGGTGGCTGTTGTTCTTTCAAAATAAACGGCAGGGTTGTCAAATATGTATTGTTCATATCCTTTAAATGTGGTTTTGGGGGAGGATAGGGTTATTTCAACATCAGTTTTCAAACCGTTGGCTTTATTGCCTGTTAACCATGCGGATGCGATGTTTACCAAGGTTCTGGTATTGTTTTGCACTTGTTTGTTTTCAAGTTTTAAATCTATTTTTAAACGATTGGGTTTAATTGTTTCAATTTTAAGTCTTTTATGGAAAGTGGCTTGTCCTATTTTCACATAAGCATTCCAATCGCCTGTCGGGGCATCTTTTTTGGTAGGAACGGCAAAGGTGTAGAAACCGTTTTCCGATTGTGAACTTATTTTTTTGTATGCAAATTGTCCGCGTGGGTTGTATATTTCCAGTGTAACAGGGTGATTTAGCGGAATAATATGTTTGCTGTCTTCTAGAATAAAGGTCAAAAACAACGTATCTCCCGGTCTCCATACACCTCGTTCTCCATAGATGAATCCTTTGAGACCTTTAGAAACAACTTGACCACCTACGTCAAAGCGTTCCATTTTGTTTTGTTCCCCGTCTATTAATTTAAGGTATGTTTTTTCGTTATTTAAAGATGCTACTGCAATAAAGGCTTTTGATTTGGAAGTAACTTCTATTTCAGCAAAGCCATCTGCGTTTGTTTTGCCACTACCAATGTTTTGCAATTGATAGTTGTACAAATTTATTTCAACGCCCAGTATAGGTTTGGTACTGAGAATATCATTAACGCTTATCCAATATTTATTGTTATTGTTTGCTTTGACAATCAAACCCAAGTTGGAAGCCAACAAGGTTGTTGAAACGTTTGTGTGTTCATTTTCCATATAATAAGAGGCATGATATGGATTTTCGCTTTGTCCCCATTCATAAAGCTCCCAATCGTAATTGTCGTCATAGCCATAATAGGAATAGTTGGAATAGTCCCATTGGGCTTCGTCAAGGTCGGTCATTTCTCCTGACGACAGATTGACCATTTCATTATTGTTGGAGGATATGGTTTTGTTGTTGAACGGAGGAGTTGCATATTCTTGTTTGAAAGAAAGGATAACCCTATACATGGCTCCGGGTTCCTGTTGTATAATGTGTTTGAGGTTGATACTGTAGTTTTGCCATTTGTTGTAATTTTTCTCTTCAGTATTGAGGTGCAACGTTTTTTTGTATATCAACCGGCCTGCCTGTTTTAAATTGGAAACGTAATTGCTGTTGTTTAACGAGTTGTTTTGCAAATATGACAAAATATTGCTTTCGTATATTCTGATAACTTTCAAATCTACCGCTTGTATGCTTACCGCCTTAAAGTCCAAACTTTGGTGCTCGGCGTCAGGCAAAAACAATCCGTCAGACAATAGTTTGATGGCAGGGGCTTCTATTTTTGCTTTTACTTTTATTTGATGTGAAGAGTTAAGTTGTTTTTCTTGATAATTTTTTAATCCTTTATCTATATTAATGGTAATATAATCGTTTTCTAAATCGGTAGGGTAGAACACATAGATAAGGTTGTCGGCTATTTGAGTGGCATATTGTTGGGTTTCTTCTATATCAATCAAACCTTTTATATCCTGTTGGTTGGATATGGGTTCGGAAAATGCCAAGCAAATGCCATTTTCAGGGTCGCTTATTGGGGTTGCTGAAATATAATGGAAATCATTTAAAGCGGGTATGTCTATTTTTTTCTTTTCTTGTTTGGAAATACCGATTTTTTGTCCGTTAAAATTAATGGTAAGTGTCTGTTTCTTTTTGGTTTTTGCTATAGATTTGATAGTAAAAGCAAAATCGGTGGAAGTACCATTGTCTTCAAAACAGATTTCGGGGGTGGGTTCTATACCTGATAAACTTATAGCCTGCTTTACTTCCTTTAAAGTTACGATGTCGCTAAATGAAATGTTACCGGTAATGTTTGCTTCATTGGGAGCAGACCTCAGAACTTCTATCGGTGATAGCGAGAGCATGGCACTTTTTTGTTGCACATAAAACGAAAATTCAAACGTTTTTTGTTTGCTGTTGACATTGTCAAATATTTTATTTACAAAAAACTTGGCATGATAGATTTTGTCCGTTTTTAGGGCACCTGAATCCGGAACAAATTCAATTGTGCTGTTGCTCAACCAATAGGCTTTCCCTTTCAAAGAAGGGGAGAATGAAAACAATTTTTCATCTATGACTGTTCCTATTTCTACGGCTTCCACTTCTTGGGCCAATTCTATGCGAATATGGGAATTGGAATGTATGATGCCGCTTGTATAGGCTGATATATAAGGGGCAAAATCAAAAGACGGTATGATTTCTTTGTTGCGGTTGCAAGATACAATGGAAAGAATGATAAATCCAAGACACAAAATGTTTTTGAAAGTACGTTTGTTCATATTGTTGTATTTTTTTAGGTTGCTAAATTGTTTTTTTATTGTAAAAAAAGAAGTTTCATACGAAACTTCTTTTCCTTTTCTTTTATATTTGTGGAGCATAACGGAATCGAACCGATGACCTTTTGACTGCCAGTCAAACGCTCTAGCCAACTGAGCTAATGCCCCATCAATTTTTACGGTGCAAAGATATAATTTTTTTATTATCATTTTATCATTTTTATAAAAAAATATTCATCTGTTTTTGTCGAAATATTTTTTGCGGTTTGTATGGTATTTTTGCCTATCTTTGCAATCTGTTTTTAACATTATTTGCAATGGAAATAAAAAGAATATTTGACTTATTAGATTATATAACAGAGAATTATCCGCAAGATGATACCCTTAATGGCAAAAGAAAAGGGCAGTGGGTAAATTTCAGTACAAAAGATTATTACAAATTTTCTCTTTTATTGAGTTATGGTTTGTATCATTTGGGCTTGCACAAAGGAGACAAGGTGGTAACCATTACCAACAACAGACCTGAATTCAATATTATGGATATGGCCATGTCGATGTTGGGTATTGTTCATGTGCCCATTTATCCTACATTGAGCAGTGAAGATTACAAATATATCATTAACCATTCCGATGCCAAGATGTTGGTGATTGGCAACCGTCAAATCTATGCTCGGGTAAAACCTGTTTTTGACAGTCTGAATCTTGAATTCGGCATTTATACTTTGGATAAAATTGAAGATGAAACCGAATTGAATGAGGTTTTGCGGCAAGGTATTTTCCATCGAAAGGAATATGCCCCTATTGTTGAGGATATAAAAAAGGGCATTTCGGAAGATGATATTGCCACTATGATATACACATCAGGAACAACAGGCACTCCCAAGGGCGTAATGCTTACACATAAGAATTTGATAAGCAATTTTATTGCCCATGCTCATGTGCAACCGTTGAATCATACCCATAGGGCTTTGAGTTTTTTGCCGCTCTGTCATATTTATGAACGCAGTTTGAACTATCATTACCAATATTTGGGCGTAAGTATTTATTATGCAGAAAGTTTGGGTACTATTGCCACGGATATTGCAGATATAAAAGCAAACGGTTTTTGTGCTGTGCCACGTGTGTTGGAAATGATTTTTGACAAACTATATGCAGCAGGCAAAGACCTGCCTTTGTTGAAAAAATGGATATATTTTGCGGCTATCAAACATGGTTACAGATACGATTACCACAAAAACGTTTGGTATAGATTGCAGAATAAAATATATGATACATTAGTATATAGCAAATGGAGAAAGAAATTTGGAGGCAGCCCGTGGTTTAGTATTATTACAGGAGGTTCCGCCATACAACCTAAAATCATTCGTTTGTTCAGTGCTGCCAATATGTTTATATACGAAGGCTATGGTATGTCTGAAACTTCTCCTGTGATTGCAGTAAACAATCCCAATGGCAAACGTTACAAAATCGGTACTGTCGGTCCTATTTTGGCAGGTGTGCAAGTGAAATTTTCTGATGACGGGGAAATTTTGACCAAAGGACCCTGTTTGATGAAAGGTTATTACAAAGACCCTGAATATACTGCCAAAGTGATAGATGAAGACGGCTGGTTCCATACGGGAGATATTGGTCATTTGGTTGATGGGGAATATTTGCAGATAACAGACAGAAAAAAAGAAATTTTCAAACTCAGTGCCGGCAAATATGTGGCTCCGCAAATGTTGGAAAACAAATTTAAAGAATCGCCATTTATTGAAAATTTGATGGTAATCGGTGAAAATGAAAAATTTGCTTCGGCTATTATTGCTCCGAATTTTAATTATTTGCACTTTTGGGCAAGCAAACACAAATTGCATTATCGGGACAATAAGGAATTGATAAGCCTGCCTACATTGGTCAACAGAATACAAAAAGAGGTGGAAAAATACAACAAGCAACTCAGTCCGCACGAACAGATTAAATGTTTCCGCCTTATTACAGACGAATGGACACCGCAAACGGGGGAATTGGCTCCGACATTGAAATTAAAACGAACCGTTTTGGCTAACAAATACAAAAATATTATTGACGAAATCTATAATAAGGTATCTGAACCTGAAAAACAGGGCTTTAATATCAAAAATATAGATTTGTCAAATATCTCTTTAAGTGATATTTTGAATATTATTTTGCCAAAGAACGATTCTGACCAATCCCAACCGAAACAAGACAAATAATGTTGGACACGAAAATCAATACCATTATCTTTGATTTTGGTGGTGTATTGCTCGGTTTGGACAAACCCGCTTGCCTGAAAGCCTTTAAAGATTTGGGCTGCGATGAAATAGAATATTATTTGGACAATTGCCGGCAGCAAGGTTTTTTCTTGGATTTTGAAGAAGGCAAAATTTCCAATGAAGAATTTTTTGCCCAATTGAAAAAACTGATTGGCAACAAGGCAACTCAAAAAGAAATAGAGCATGCCTATTTGCAGTTTTTAACCGATTTGCCTGCCTATAAATTGGATTTGATTCTAAAACTTCATCAAAAATACAAAATTATTTTGTTGAGCAATATCAATCAGTTTGTTTTTGAGTATTGCAGAAAAAAATATTTTGAGCAAAACGGTCATTCTATAGACGATTTTTTTGATAAAGTCTATCTATCTTACCAATTGGGAATATGTAAGCCTGACGAGCAAATTTATCGTTTGATGATAGCCGATTCAAACCTTGTTCCGGAACAATGTTTTTATTTAGATGATGGCATGGCTAATGTGGAAATGGGCAAAAAAATGGGCTTTCAGTGCTATTGCCCGAAAATAAACGAAGATTTCCGCTTTTTGTTTGAATAATCTTGTAGCATAAACGGACATACGTTTGTTGCGGACTCCTTACATTTTTCATTTTTCAATTGGTTTTGCGCCTTTGTCTGTGTGGGGCGGAATAGTAGAGGACGCTTTTTACCAAAAATATTTCTTGGTCTAATGGTCAAAAAAAGGCTGCCACAATATGACAGCCATACAAATTAAATTATTTTTATCTAATTTATCCTATGATTAGAATGTTTCTGATACGGTGATATACCAATCGCTGTGTTTTTCCGAAAAATTATATTGATATGTTTTTGTGTCTGCAGGAACGATGGCTAAATATTTGAATTTAGTATAGTGTATTTTATCATCTTCGGTATCTATTTTCGTTTTGTTACCTGCCATGGCTGCTATGGAAAAACATTGTTTCCAAATGAATTTTTTTTCGTCCCAACCGTAAACCGTAATGGAAACCACTGAATTTGAAGTCATATTGGTTAGAATAACATCTTCGTTGGCATCACCGGGCATGATTTTCTTGTTAAATACAAATGCGTTTTTCTTCTCGTGATAGGGAAGCGGTTCGGCGTAGGTGTCCACTCCAAGATTGAACAAATATATATTCAAATCACCGCTTTTTTTCACCATTTTATACTGCAAATCGTCTTTCTTTACCGATTTGGGAACAACGGCAAAATAGCGGTGTGCTTTTAATTGGGGGTATTTTTTCCCGAATTTTATATCGGTATCAAAGCCGGAAACTTTTTGTGTCCCCAAACTTACCCATGAAGAGGATAGGGGAGAATGTACAAACACCTCAAATTCCAATGTTCTGTATTTGCTGTAATTGGTGATATGCACAATAGAGGCTGACGACTTGCCTTCTACGTTGTTTTTGTCTATTAGAATTGCCTCAGGGTTGTCAAATGAGGGCATATCGTAATTGGTTTCGATGACAACCGCTTCTTTTTTCTGTGCGTAAAAGTTACAACACAACAACATCAAGCCGATACATAAGATTACTTTTTTCATTGTATTTATTATTTGTTAAAAATAGATTTGATTATTTTATAAAACATTATTCTTCTTGCTTTTGCGTATTATTATTAATGTTGATAATAGTTTTGTCGTTTGGGGATTGATTTTGTTTTTCCCTATCCGATTTTATGCGGTATGCAGTACCTTCCACTTTTATGGATTTTCCGACAAAAGTAACAACGACCAATGGCACGCGTACGCGTGTATAAGTAACTTTTTGGTCTATCAATCCATCGGCATTGGGGATTTTTTTGAGGGCTTTTTTATAGGCTATCGTTTCCATAACCTCTTCTTTGCCCCAGCCGAAAGGAATGAAAAGTATCCAAAGACGCCCCCCACCGGTTTTCGCTTCCGTGTGCCCTAATATTTCCACATTGTTTCTTACTGATTCGGAAATGGTATCTGCCGGACGCGGCAATATAGTGTGTTCCACACAAGACGAACACAAAAAAGCAAGAGACAACAAACAAACAATAGTTTTGTTCATTTTTGGGAGGGCTTTATTTTTTTGTTATTCCATCGGTCCTATACGGATACCCAATTTTAAATAAAAGGTATGGATACCAAATTTTGTAGTCTCTAAATAATAGTCATAACCCTTATCGATGTTGTTGTAGTATCCATACAAAACATTTATTTTGCTATAGATACCATCGTAGCCCATGCCAAGGGAAAATCTAGAAAAATCTACTCCAACACCTATAC
>JAFZUH010000106.1 GCA_017618435.1 Bacteroidales bacterium
ATGGGCGGAACTATGCGTTTAGGAGCGTACCCTTGCCATTTGAAAAAAGGTACAAAGGTATATAACATCTATAAAAAATCCGAAATAAAGGAACGCCACAGACATCGTTATGAGTTTAACAATAAATATCTTGCCGATTTTGAAAAGGCAGGTATGATTGCAAGCGGTGTCAATAATGAGCAAAATTTGGTGGAAATTGTGGAAATTCCATCACATCGTTGGTTTGTCGGAGTGCAATTCCACCCTGAATACAAATCAACAGTTGCACAATACCATCCTATATTTTCAGATTTTGTAAAGGCTGCTATTGAGTATAAGGCGGAAAAAAACAATCAACGATGAATTGCCGCGGATTGCTTGTGTCGGTAAACAAGCCTTTGGTAATGGGTATTTTGAATATTACCCAAGACTCTTTTTTTGACGGTGGCTTATATCAGCAAAAAGATGCCATACTGAAAAGAGTGGAGCAGATTTTGAATGAAGGTGCCGATATTGTTGATGTCGGTTGCATGGCTACCAATCCGCAAGCCAAAGAAATATCGCAAGAAGAAGAATTAAAAACCCTTGATTATGTGGGAAATATTTTATTTCCTACATATAAAGACGTTCTGTTTTCAATAGATACCTATCGGTCAAAAGTCGCTGCTACGGCTGTGAATATGGGTTTTTCCATTGTCAATGATATTTCAGGCGGAGATTTTGACCCCGATATGTTTGAAACGGTGGCTAAATTGCAGGTGCCTTATATTCTGATGCACACATCAGGCAAACCACATGAAATGCAACAAAAAACAAATTACAACAATGTGGTTCAAGATATAATGTTGATTATCAGTAAAAAAGTGCAAAAATTACGCACATTAGGTGTGAATGACATTATCATTGACCCCGGCTTCGGGTTTGGAAAAACGGTGGAACAAAATTATGAATTAATGAAAAATTTATCCGTATTCCAAACCTTACAATGTCCGATATTAGTAGGTATTTCAAGAAAATCAATGATATACAAATTATTGGATATTAGCCCGTCAGAAGCCTTAAACGGTACTACTGTTTTAAATACGTTTGCATTGATGAATGGAGCCAATATATTGCGTGTTCATGATGTCAAACCGGCAGTAGAAGCCGTGAAAATAGTTTCTCAATTGCAACAAATATGAAATTTCTCTTTGTCATTCAAGGGGAAGGTAGGGGACATTTTAGTCAAGCGATAGCCTTGCAACAAAAATTGCAAGTCAATGGTCATGAGGTAGAACAAGTGCTTATCGGAAAAAGTCCTTTTCGTAAAATTCCCGATTATGTAACATTGAGTTTTAAGGATAAAATCCAATGTTTTGATAGTCCTAATTTTTTGCCTACCAAACGTTATACACCACTATTATTGAGTATTGTCTATAATTTGTGGCACGCCAAAAGGTATTTTGCTGCCATGCGTTTTTTGAAAAACGCAATCAATCAATCAAAGGCAGATAGGGTAATCAATTTTTACGAACCAATGCTCGGTTTGACCTATAAACGATATGCAATTGCCAAACCAATGATTTGTATTGCCCATCAATATGCTTATTTGCATAAAGAGTATGTTTTTCCAAAATGTTTTGTTCTTCGCAAATATTTTTTGAAACGTTTAACACAAATTACAGCATGGGGAGCCATGCGTAAGATTGGACTTTCTTTTGAAAATATGCCGGATGTGCCACAGCAAAATTTGTACATCATTCCACCTTTGTTACGGCAGGATATTTTAAACGCAAAATCGGAAAATATTGCACAAAAAGATTATTATTTAGTGTATTTGTTGAATGATGGATTTTTGCAAGACTTTGAAAATCATGTTTTAAAAAGTGATATAATTGTATTCTCAGCCCAAGAAAGCATCTCCAAAAATCCCCGTATACACTTTCAAAAAATGGCGGACCAAGCCTTTGTCAATGCACTATTGTCTGCCAAAGCCGTTGTTACTACTGCTGGTTTTGAATTGGTGGCAGAGGCTATGTTTTTAGATAAACCCTTGTTGTTGATACCTGTCAATTTTGAACAAAAAACCAATGCTTTTTCGGCTCAAAAAGTAGGTGATGTTATTGTTGCAAACAAAATAGATATGAATGTTTTTGAGCAATTGGTCGAACACACTCGTTCAAATGCGACTTTTCCCCAATGGGTATTGCATGAAAACAATCGCATTGATGATTTGATAACAATGTAAACAACTTAAATTCAAATTTTTATTTTTGTTTTTCATTTTATCAATAAAAAATAAAATAAAAAAACTTTGTTTTACTGATTTTTTTTGTAAAATATTGTATATTATTTGTTTGTAATTAAAATTAAAAAAAACTCAATTTTTTTGTTGATTTTTTCTAAAAAAATACACAATAAACAGAAAAATCTATCGTTTTATATGGCAAAAATAAT
>JAFZUH010000107.1 GCA_017618435.1 Bacteroidales bacterium
ACTGCCAAATTGAATTATCTGCAATCGCATTACGGAACAATGGACAGCGCCTTTTTACAAACAATGCTGTCAAAAGCTCCTGACAGCAACACTACCATATCTTCATATAATTCCAACGACAGTGCAGAACTCTTTTCTTTAACAAACACATGGTTTGCCTCTGTGCCGCTTACCGGTGACGGTGCTCGGGGTTGTTGGTCGGGATTGTATCCGGAAAGTTATATCAACGGATCCTACATCAATTTGGGATTCAGGCCGTTTACGGATATAGAAGAGGAAAACGATTTAAGGTCGGGAACCGTTTCCGCCAAAACACAAAAAATCCTTTCCGCCAAGTCAACAACAAAAGGACAGGGAACAAGAAAAAGCATGTTGGACAAAGTCAGCAAATCACGGAATTTTTCACTGACTTACGGTGCATGGATAATAGGAGGCTCGGAAAGTGAAATCAATAACCGTGTTGTCCGCGATGTAATGGACCTCAACGGGGACGGCTATCCCGATTTTATCAATGAAAACCATGTCTATTATAGTCGGCACAGAGGTCTGAATTGGGATTTTTCCTCGCCAAAAACCATGAATACCGATTTTTACGGTTCTTCCAGTCATACAGCCAACGATGTTTTCACCGCCACTGTCATGAAAATGCTTGACAAGGTGAGCCATAATGCAAATCCCAACCACACCGTCAGCGATTATACCGGCATTTCTCAAACCTCTGTTATAGATGAAACTGAATACATGTTGTTAGATATCAACGGGGACGGCTTGCCCGACCTGATATACTCCGACGGAATGGTAAAACTCAACAGCGGATATGCGTTTGATATAGAGCAACATTGGGATGGTCTTGACAGCATAGGCATATACGAAAGCAAAACTTTTTCCGCCAATGCCAGCGCACCGTCATTCCCTTTGGCAAACAAAAAGATAAGCAAGAATTGTAAATGGAAAGCTTCCATCAGCGGAGGTATAGGATTTACTTTGGCTAAAAATGAACATATCATCACACTTGCCGACCTTAACGGGGACGGCCTGCCGGATTTGGTGCACAAAAACAGCAACGGCAGCATCCGGTACCGTCTCAACACGGGTTGCGGCTTTGATAACGTTTGGCGGCAATGGCTGATGTCCGTTCCAGCAGCGTGGAGTACTTCCGCATCGGTGAATGCCGATGTGGCCGTTACGGGAGGCTTTACCTTTATGAGTGTGTTTAAGGTAGGCGGCAGCGTGACAGCCCGCGGCGGCTATTCTGCCACCTCGGAATATGCTCAAATAGCGGACTTTGACGGAGACGGTCTGCCCGATATGCTTTCCATTGATAATGATGACAACTTGTTTGTCCGCTACGCCCGCCTCGGGCGGACGGGATTGTTGCAAACCGTCACCAACCCCTTGGGCGGCAGCATTGTGTTGGACTATGAAATGACAGACGCCAATGTCTATCATTCCCGCCGTTGGGTGTTGAAGGAAGTGAAGCTGTCGGACAATCTCTCCGGCGACGGTGCCGACACCCTGACCACCCGCTACGGCTACCAATACGGCTATTACGACCATGCAGAAAGGCGTTTCCTCG
>JAFZUH010000108.1 GCA_017618435.1 Bacteroidales bacterium
CTTCTTCTGTCGGTTTGTCTGTTTGTTTGTCTATCAAAGTATTTTTCCACTCAAAACCTTCCAAACCAAAACTTTCTGAAGACAAATCGCTATCCAAAGAAGCCTCAAAATCCAATTGTCCAATTCTATTCCGAATAAAAGTACCCATCTCACCTATTGCACAAGATTCACCGTTGTGGAATTTATCCAATATTGTTTGCACATATTTGTCTACTTCGATGTTTGCCTCTTGAACAGAACATTGTTGTTGCTTTGCAACAAAATCTACAAAATCTTTTGTAGTTTCTATCTGTACATTAGCGTCAAATACAACATAAACTCCCGGTACGGTAAAAGTATGCAAAATCGGATGAATTTCAGAACTTTTATATTGTAATGCAAATTGTCCTAATCCGCTTAAAGCAAGAGATTGATGTTCTTGTAAATATTGCTTTATAAATTGCTCCATGTATTAATACAACTTATTATTTTTCAACAAACTAACAACCAATTCCAAATCTTCCGGAGTATCAATACCCACAGCCGATTCTATATCTGTAACATTAGTATGAATTTTAAATCCATGTTCCAACCAACGCAGTTGTTCCAACTGTTCCGACATTTCCAATGGTGTTGCCGGTAATTTTACAATTTTTTGTAAAATAGGAACTTTATAAGCATAAATCCCAATATGCTGATAAAAATCCATGTTTTGCGGTTTGTCATTTCTCACAAAAGGAATAGGACTCCTACTAAAATACAATGCTTTTCCATGTATATCTTTTACCACCTTTACCACATTTGGGCTATGCAATATTTTTTCATCAGTAATTTTCTTTAATAGTGTTGCAATATCAACATCGGGATTGTCAAAACAAGCGGTTAATTCTATTATTTGTTGAGGATTGATAAAAGGTTCATCACCTTGAATATTTATAACAACGTCTTTTTCTGAACATTGTATTTTAGACACCACTTCTGCACACCTTTCAGTTCCCGAACGATGTGCAGAACTTGTCATTTGCACGTTTGCTCCTATTCTTTTCGCCTCGGTTTCAATACGTTCATCATCTGTAGCAATCCAGACTTGATTAAAACAATGAGCCTTGCACACTTGTTCATATACACGGGCAATCATCGTTTTACCCTCTATCAAAGCAAGCGGTTTGCCGGGAAAACGTGTAGACGCATAACGGGCTGGTATAATAGCGATGAAATTCATTAAATTATTTTTTCTTTGTTGATTTACGTTTGGTAGTTTCGGTAAACAAACCGAAAACTTCTGCATTCATTTTTTCTATGATATATCCTAAATCGTCCGGATTGTCGGCGAAACGGACTTTATCGGTATCAATCGTTAATATTTTTCCATATTGATACGATTCTGCCCATTTATTGTATCTGTCATTCAAATTCTGCAGATAATCAATACGTATTGTACTTTCATATTTTCGGCCTCGTTTTTGAATCTGTTCCACCAATGTGGGGACTGATGCTTTTAGGTATATAAGCAAATCCGGTGGTTTTATGAATTTATTCATCAATTCAAACAAAGAGATATAATTTTGAAAATCACGAGTGGCCATCAAGCCCATATCATGCAAATTGGGGGCAAAAATATAAGCATCTTCAAAAATAGTTCTATCTTGAATAACCGTTTTTTTCGATTCCTTGATATTCACAACCTGTCGGAATCGATTATTCAGAAAAAATATCTGCAAATTGAATGACCAACGCTGCATATCTTCATAAAAACTAATCAGATACGGATTATTATCATTATTATCATAGTCAGGAACCCACCCTAATTGTTTGGCCAACATTTTAGTCAAAGTGGTTTTGCCCGACCCTATATTTCCTGCTACTGCGACATGCATATTTCTTATATTTTGTTATTTACATTTCAAATCTAAGATGTTTTAAAAGAATATCATCTTCCATCAATTTTTCAAGGGTATTTATTCCTATTTGCAAATGATTGTTCACAAACTTTTTTGTTACCAGAATATCGCTTTTGGTTGTTTTGACCCCATCTTCTAACATAGGTCTATCGCTAACTAAAAGCAGGGCTCCCGTAGGTATTTTATTGTAAAAACCAACACTGAACAGCGTTGCTGTTTCCATATCCACACCCATAACCCGTATTTTTTTCAAATAGGCTTTAAATTCTTCATCATGTTCCCAAACACGGCGATTGGTAGAATATACGGTACCCGTCCAATAATTAAACCCTCTATCCATAATACACGTAGAGGTTGTTTTTTGCAAATTGAAAGCGGGCAAGGCCGGCACTTCCGGCGGAAAATAATCGTTAGAAGTACCTTCACCTCGAATAGCCGCTATGGGCAAAATAAAATCACCCAAGTTATTATAAGGTTTCACACCTCCACATTTTCCCAAAAACAAAACGGCCTTCGGGTGAATGGCTGTCAATAAATCCATAATCGTTGCAGCCATTGGGCTCCCCATAGAAAAATTTATAATAGTAATATTGTGAGCGGTAGCATTCAACATACCTTTATCCTCTCCAATCATATCAACTTGGAACCACCCCGCAAACAAATCCACATAATATCTGAAATTGGTCAGCAGAATATATTCCCCGAATTTTTCCAATGGCAAGCCGGTATAACGAGGGAGCCAATCCTTAACAATATCGTCTTTGGTTTTTAACATATTCTTTTCTGCAAAGATATAAAAAAATGAAATATCTACAAAAAAAATATTTTGTCATTCTCATAAAATTAAATATCATATTTTCCGTTAATAAAATCAGATAATTTTTATTCATTCCAAATATTTAACATAACTAACACAATGACAGAACGACAATTTTTTCCCCAGATGAAAATGGCCGATATTATCAATTCCAATTTAGCTTTGGCTCAACTTATACCTCGATTGGATATGGACTTTGGCTTTGGGGACAAAACAATAAAACAAACTTGCGATATGTATAATACTGATTGTTACTTTGTTTTATTAATTTTTAATGTTTATTCTTTTCCTGAATATTTTCCTCAAGAATCAGAAATCAGAACAATAAAAATGGACAATTTATTGTCTTTTTTAACTTATTCGCATCAATCTTATCTTTTAAAAAAATTACCTCATAGTGGAGAACATATGAACAAAA
>JAFZUH010000109.1 GCA_017618435.1 Bacteroidales bacterium
TATACTATACAATATGTATAGAAAAACCTATCTGTTTTGTGTAGTATAGCCACCGCAAAAACAAGTTCAACAATCTTACAAAATGTATGAAAATTGGAAGTTGTACTTCAAATTTTCATTCAAAAATCAATAAATACATTTTTTACTATAAAAAATTGATTACAAATTAAATACATTGCTTTCAAACCCTCAAATTTTCAGAAAAAGCATTTCTAAATGTTTTTTTTTCAAAAAAAAAGCATTTGCAAATGTTTTTTTTGTATTTTTGCGTTTGATTCAACGCTTTACCAACATGGATTATAATGACATTAAACAACTGTATGACAATTCTATACGAAAAATAACAACAGTAAAAACAGATTTTAAACGTTACCTATACACGCAAATCAATTGGAAAAATAGGCTGATAGGTATCAAAGGCGGACGTGGTGTCGGCAAAACAACTTTAATTTTGCAACATATCAAAGAAACATTTGCCGATTTGGAAAAAGTTTTATATGTTAGCGTGGACGACCTTTGGTTTTCTTCGCATTCCATTTTCGACTTGGTAGAATATCACTATACACATGGTGGAACTCATATTTTCTTTGATGAAATACATCGTTTTCGTCAATGGCAAACAATGTTGAAAAACATTTATGACAAATATGATGATTTATACATAGTTTACACGGGGTCTTCACTTTTGGAACTTGACGTTAGAGAAGGCGATTTGTCTAGACGATTGAGAGTTTATCAGTTGTATGGCATGTCTTTTCGTGAGTTTTTGTGTTTTGAAAGTGTTTTGAACATAAAACCTATTACCTTAGATATACTTATCAAAAATCACCTCAATATTGCTTCGGAACATGTATCACAAGTAAAAATTCTTCCTTTGTTTGAGCAATATCTTCAACATGGCTATTATCCTTATTATTCAGAAGAAGGCGATGGATACTTTTCCCGCCTACAAAGTACAATCAGACAAGTATTAGATGCTGATTTACCTGAAATTGAAGATGTATCGTATGCTACCATCCAAAAAATAAAGAAAATGCTAATGATTTTGGCAGAAAGAGTACCTCAAACTCCCAAAATGAACGAATTGTATGCCCAATTGGAAACAGGAAGAGATAGCGGTTTGAAAATGTTACAGTTGCTTGACCGAGCCGGACTTATTGCCCTACTTCGTTCCGAAAGCAAATCTTTTAAACAAATGTACAAACCCGATAAAATATATCTAGGAGATACCAACTTGTCTTTTTGCCTGTCTAATGCTGTAAATATAGGCACCTTGCGTGAAACATTTTTCTACAATCAGTTAAAAGTACAGCATTCATTGGTGCTACCCTCTCAAGGTGATTTCAAAGTAGATGGCAAATGGTTGTTTGAAGTAGGAGGACAAAACAAAGATTTTTCTCAAATAAAAGACGAACCCAACAGTTATTTAGCCATTGATGAAACAGAATATGGGCATAAAAATAAAATCCCATTGTGGATGTTTGGCTTATTGTATTAAATAAGAGCAAATTCACATTTAAATAAAATGTAAAATATATCTTTTATTGTAAGACATTTCATGTTCATTTGCTAAAATCATCAAAAAAATTGTAGTCCAAAATATTGGAAATACGGATAAGCATATCGGTATTGATACTTGTTTTTTGGTATATAATATAAACATAATTGGGGGAGCATGGTAATTGTTGGGCGAGCCAAGTGTTGGTTCGTCCTTGTTCTTTCATCTTTGCCCTGATACGCTTGCCGATATGTATATTTTTTACTTTTTTCATAAAAATGGCGTGAAATTTATTCTATGTCTGACATCCGGGTTACCACGCCCACACAATCAACAAATCATTTCACGCCGTACCAATACGGCATTCAATGGCTAACCTTGATTGTGTGGTTCTCCTAAAAGAGAACTTTGTGGTAAAATGGATGTCAAGGATAGCTACAAACACTATCTATATTGTATATTTATTCCTGCTCTTTCTTTATATAATATATTTTGGTGAAACTTATTTTTTCTATATTTATACGGACTTTATTCATTCAACAAAGCCCACAATTGGTCTTTTGTTTCGGTTAATCCCATTTGTGTATGCGAAGAAATATAAACAACGGGAATATCCGCATGGATTTTTGCCTTAATTTTATTTAATTCTTCTGTAGGCAGCAAATCGCATTTAGAAATTGCCAACAGGCGTTTTTTATCCAACAAATCAGGATTATAGGCTTTGAGTTCGGCAAGCAGTATGTTATATTCTTTCCAAATATCTTCACTGTCCACAGGAACCAAAAACATAAGCACGGCATTGCGTTCGATATGCCTTAAAAACCTCAATCCCAATCCCTTGCCTTCGGAAGCCCCCTCTATAATTCCGGGAATATCAGCCACTACAAACGAGCGTTGCTCTCTATAACTGACCATACCGAGATTGGGAACCAATGTTGTAAAAGGATAATTGGCAATTTTGGGTCTTGCATTGGAAACGGAAGATATAAAGGTGGATTTTCCAGCATTGGGAAATCCCACCAAACCCACATCTGCCAATATTTTCAATTCCAATATGGCTTGGCATTCCAATCCGGGTTCACCGGGTTGGGCAAAACGGGGTGTTTGTCTTGTCGCAGATTTGAAATGCACGTTTCCCAAACCTCCGCGACCGCCTTTGAGCAGAATTATCTCTTGTTTGTCTTCCAAAACTTCCGCCATCAACTCCGATGTTTCCGCATCTTTGACAATCGTTCCCAAAGGTACGTCTATATAAACATCTTTTCCGTCTTTGCCAAAACATTGGTTTTTGCCCCCTGCCTCACCGTCTTCGGCATACAAATGTTTGGTATATTTCAAGTGCAACAATGTCCATAGTTGGGCATTACCTCTCACAATCACATGTCCGCCGCGTCCGCCGTCTCCGCCGTCCGGACCGCCTTTGGGCGTGTTGGCCGAACGTGCCAAATGAGCAGAACCTCCTCCTCCTTTGCCTGAACGGAAGAAGATTTTTACATAATCTATAAAATTCTCATTCACAAGAAAAAAGTATTTATCTGCATAAAATATTGTCCAAACGTTCGGCAACTTCGGCTTCTGTTCCGGTGCCAACAATCTGTATCATTTTGCCTTTTTTCGCAAAATAATCTTTCACAGGTTTTGTTTTGGCTTCATATTCTTTGAACCGTTGCTCTATCACCTCTTTGGTGTCATCGCTACGACCTTCTATTTTTGCTCTATTGAGCAAACGTTTGGTCAATTCATCTTCAGGTACTTCCAAACTAATGAAATAAGAAAGGGAAGTTCCCATTTTGGTTAACAGTTGTTCCAAAATTTCAGCCTGAGCCAATGTTCTCGGATAACCGTCAAAAAGAAAACCATTGGTAGTTTTGGCTTCTGCCATTCTTTTTTCCAATATTTTTATTATCAAATCATCTGGCACCAATTGTCCTTTGTCTATCAAGGCTTTGGCTTCCAAACCAAGTGGAGTTTGTTGAGCAATCTGTTGTCTCAAAATATCACCCATGGAAATATATTCCAACTGATGATTTTGTAATAAAATCTTTGATTGTGTACCTTTTCCCGAACCGGGAGCACCAAATAATATAATGTTTAACATATCTTTAAAAAGTCTTTAAAAGCAATAATATCAGCAAAGATAAAACTTTTTTTTGTGTTTTTCTTCAAAAAAATAAAAAACTTTTATTATACAAACTTGTAAATATTTATGCTATCTTTGCTTCTATGACCTTGCATAAAAATAAAATTTTTGTTGCCATACCCGTTTTGGACGAATATGACTATTTGCCGCAAACTTTGCATAGCATATTCTCACAAAATGCTGATATACATTTATTTATATGTGTAAACCAACCTGACAATTGGTGGGATATGCCCGATTTTTTGCCTATTTGCCAAAACAATCAAAAAACATTGGAATATCTGCAATCCATTAAAAACCAAAATATTACAATTATAGACAAATCTTCCCAAGGACAAGGCTGGCAAGCACAAAAACAAGGTGTTGGCATGGCAAGAAAAACTTTGATGGATAACATTCTACAAGTTGCTCAAAACGAGGATATTATTATCTGTTCAGATGCCGATACTTTGTTGGAAAAAGGTTATATCGAAAGTGTAAACAATCGTTTGTCAGACCCACAATTTGTGGCACTTGCCGCCCCATATTACCACGCGTTGTCAGGCAATGAACAACAAGACAGGGCAATGCTTCGATATGAAATTTATATGAGAACCTATTTGCTGAACCTCATGCTCATCGGTTCCCCATACAGTTTTACTGCATTGGGTTCTGCCATTGCTTGTAAATGTTCGGTTTGCCGTTCCGTTGGCGGTTTTGACGGACAGATGGCCGGTGAGGATTTTTATTTCTTGCAAAAAATAAGGAAATTCGGCAAAATTGCCCTTTTTTGTGAAAAAAAAGTTTTTCCAGCCAATCGCTTTTCCCATCGGGTACCATTTGGCACCGGACCTGCCATAGAAAAAGGCACAAATGGAGATTTTGCCGCTTATCCTGTGTACGACATTGCTTTTTTTGACGAGATAAAAAAAACATATTCTACTATAAATCAATTATTTGAAAAAAATATAGCAAGCCCGTTTTTTACTTTTTTGCAACATCAATTCAAATCAGAAGACTTTTTGCAACCCTTGCGGAAAAACTATAAAACCACAGACCGTTTTACCAAAGCCTTTCATCAAAAAGTAGATGCTCTGCGGATATTTCAATTCTTGAGATATTGTCAGCAACAAAACCCTATACAAGACGAAATGGCTTTGCAACATTTGTTTTCAAAAGTTTTTCCCAATGAAATGAATTTATTTTTCGGAAAAGACAAACCGTTTTCATTTGAAAATTCTTCTGTGACGGTTTTGAACAAATTACGGGATTTTTTAGTGGAAAAAGAAAATATTTTCAGATATAATTTTGATAAACAATTGCCTTTATGATACCTTTTGAAAAATACCAATTGGACAACGGTTTGACCGTCATACTGCAACCCGATGAAACAACTCCGATTGTTGCTGTTGATATTTGTTATCTGGTGGGTTCCCGAGATGAGAACCCCAATAAAACAGGATTAGCACATTTGTTTGAACATCTGATGTTTGGAGGTTCAAAAAATGTACTTAATTTTGATACCGTGCTGCAAAAAGCAGGAGGAGAAAACAACGCTTTTACAACAGTAGATTACACCAATTATTATTTGTCTTTGCCGCTCAAAAACATAGAAACGGCATTTTATTTGGAATCTGACCGAATGAACGAATTGGCTTTTTTGCAAACAATTCTTGACATACAAAAGAATGTTGTTGTTGAGGAATTTAAACAATCCTATCTTAACCAACCTTATGGCGATTTGTTGTTTTTGTTGAAAGACTTAGCCTACAAAGTTCATCCTTACCAATGGAATCCTATCGGAAAAAGCCCCGACCATATCAAAAGTGTAACTATGAATGATGTTAAAGAATTCTTTTACACCTTCTATCGCCCTAACAACGCGGTTTTGTCTATTGCGGGCGATATTCACAAATTTGATTGCAAAGATTTGGTAAACAAATGGTTTGGATACATTCCAAAAGGAAATGTTTACGAGAGAAATTTACCCGTAGAACCCACACAATCGGAAGCAAGATTTTTAGAAGTATTTAGAAACGTGCCTTGCGATTGTCTTTGTAAGGCGTATAAAATGGGGAAACGAACTGACAACGATTTCATTAGTATTGATTTGGTGTCGGATATTCTTTCCAATGGTCAATCTTCCCGCTTACAACAAAAATTGGTAAAATCGCAACAACTATTTTCTTCTATTTCCTCCTATACAACAGGCACTTTGGACAATGGTTTGTTTATTATTATCGGCTATTTGAACAATGGAGTCGAAATAACACAAGCCGATATGGCTCTTATGGAAGTACTGAACGAATTAAAAACAACAAAAATTTCAGAATATGAATTGGAAAAGGTGAAAAACAAGGCAGAA
>JAFZUH010000110.1 GCA_017618435.1 Bacteroidales bacterium
AATAGAGTGGCATACAGCACCATCTCTATTACAATTAACCCAAGGGTGGAAGTAGAGGAAGATGAAGAAGGATTTTTCTTCCAAATATGGGACGGTATCCAAACAGGTTGGGCAGGATTGGTCGGTTTTGTGATAATATTGGTGAATTTATGGCATTTGGTGATTGTGGGCGGTATTGTTGTGTATTTTATAGTTAAACGCAAAAAAAAGAAAAAACAAGCAAAGACCAATGCTGAAAACGGAACATCTGTTCCGGCATAAAAGGCGATTCACTAATTATTGTAAACGGAGATATAATATACCCGGCTGTTTATTCAAAATAGTCGGGTATTTTTTTCAAACCTTTGAGTTTGTATATATAAATTTCTTTTATAGTATTACTGCCTTTGTTAATATATAAGGTGTCGGGTAGCGTTATCGTGTTGAAATACTGACTGAGATTTTCCGGAGAAAAATATTGGTTGTCATTGGTGACAAACCAATAATCGTTTCCGATGTTGAGCATATCGCGTTTTTGGCTTTTCCATGCAAATTCATGGGTGTTGTCCAAGGTACTTATGGTAACAATTCTCCGCCCGTCTAAAATGGGAATATAATGTTCGTAAGTGGCAGCCGTCATCCATCGCGTGGTGATAATCGGTGCATCAATTGGCATTTCGCCATGTTTTTCCGGCTCTTTTGCATAATCAACAAATAGTTGTGCTTCTTGTTGCGAGGTGGACAATTGTACGATAAAATTCTGTTTGGCAATAAAAGGGGTTTTTATGTAAAAACATAAGGTAAAAATGATAATAACAAATAAAATTAAAATAGCGGCAACAGTCAAACTTCTACGCACCCAAGCACGAGCCTTCTGGTGTTGTTGATATAGCCAATGGGCAAGTGAAAATATCAACAAAATATAGGCTGGAGCATTCCAATGTGGAAGAATGGACTGAAATAGGGCGAATGCCCAGAATAGCCCTAAAAACGGCAAGGCTATACAAAAGAATATTTGATATGCCGATTTGTATTGGGGCAAAAATGTTTTTTGCTTGAAAAATTGAATAATCAGGATTATTGTCAAAACAAATAAAATGGGATTGTTGTACAAAGCCTCTCCAAGTATTTCAACAAAAAAATTGTTCAGTTGCAGGGATTTATTATCAACTCGTCCCGATTGATAGACAAATGAAATAAAATCATGATTGATATTCCATATCAAAATGGGCAGGCAAGCCAGCATTGTGATGATTATGGAAAGATACAAATATTTGTTTTTTAATAATTTTCTGTTGTAAAATAGAATGTATATACCCGTACCCACCCACAAAAATGCGGCTGAATATTTTGACAGACAAGCCAATCCGATAAAAAGCCCCATTAGCAAGAACTGCTTTTTATGTGTTTGATTTGCATTGTTTGGCAACATAAAAATAGGCACCATTTGTCGAATGGCTAATAATGAAAAGAAAACCAAACCCGTATCAGGCAAAATAAATGTGCCTGCCACGAGCAAACCATAAGGGGAAATATTGTATAGAAAGACAGCCAAAAGCCCTTCTTTTTCATGGCTTATGCGTTTGCCAATATCAAAAATTAACAAAGAGTTGGCAATGCCGAGTATCAATGAAGACAATCGGACAAATAGGGCATTGTCCAATATTGAAAATCCTGTCGTTAAGTTGATTAGACATGTTACCATTGGCGGGTGGTCAAAATAACTCCATGCGGGAAATTGTGCCAAAAAACAATAATACAATTCATCAAAATTCAATTCCATTGAAATTGAAAGTATTGTTCTTAATATCAATGAAATAAATATGATTGAAAATAAATTTTTATAGACAGGATTTTTTAGTTTTAAAATTTGTTTTTTTAATACTTTGTGTAAACACAAGCAGGATAATATCAAAAAAATAAGGATATAGGCTAATTGTTTTGCAATGCTTAGCCCGTGATTGACACAAAAACGGGGAGTATTGATAGGAAATGCGTTTTCACATCTTACAATGGGATTAAATATCAAGATGTTGCCGTTTTTGTCTTGGGCTTCTATTCTAATGTATGTGTCTGTATTTGTCAAACAATAGGAAATGCAGTTGCTGTCAATAACTTGTGCTTTTGTTTGTCCGTTTTGTCCAATAAGGCGAATTTGGGCGATAGGGTAATTGAATGCAACTTGCAGCGTGTCGTTGTTTATGTGTATATATTTGAAATTTTGAATATCAGGATATTGTTTGCCATTTGCAAAAATGCTGATGTATTTTCCCTTTTTCAGGGCATTCAGTATATTTGTTTTTGCACATTTTGACGAGTTGATGAGTATTGTATTGCCAATATTATCAGGGTATAAAACCGCATAATAGCCTGATGACAAAATGCTGTCCCAAAGGGTGAATTGGTTTTCTTGGGCAGATGGAACTGCAAGGGCATCATAATTTGACAATTTTCCTAATTCCTTGTCGGTAATATTGTCGGGATAGATAGCCAAAAAATCGCAGGTGGTTTGTAGTTTGTTTATTTTAAATTGTTTGTTATGAATGTTTTGTCCGAATGTGAAAGGAACAAACATTTTTCTGTCTGCTCCTATACAAAAATAATGATATGAATTTTTTTCACAATCATATTTTTCTAAAGAGAGTAATGTTGTGTCGCTGTCTATAGTTTGGGATTTGACGAGTAGTTCTTCATTTTTTGTTTCAATTTGTTGCCATGCAGTATCTGTTTGTTGATAGGGATTATAAAAATTGTTCCCTTGAAAGGCTGTACTTTCTTTAAAATCAAAAACAAGGGTGGCAAAATAGGGTAAAAAGATAACACCCAAAAGAACGATTAGGCAAAATAAAATTATGCCTATCGTTCCGTTGATTGGTTCTTTTTTCATGCAATAGTTGTTTCTATTCCCAATTTGATTTGGTCAACTAATGAGTCAATCATTTTTTGCAGAGAAGATTTAACCATTTGTGCGATAAAAAACGGCACATCTACTTCTGCGTTTATTTCCAATGTAGATTTTTCAGAAAAATCTTCTATCAGAAAGGCGGCTTCAATATGTTGGGACATAGCGGCTTCTGCACGATACACCACTTTTTCAAAAGGAAGTTTTTCTACTATTTTCAATACCAAATTGCCCACACCTGCGACAGTGAAACTGCATTCATCTTCGGTAGATGTCCAATTTTGCACATTGGGAATGTATTTTTGTAAAAGATTACAATTGGTCAAAGCTCCGAAAACTTTTTCGGAACTTGCTTGTATGTCACTTTTTTTGCTGTTTAATTTCATTCTTTTTTCTATTTAAAGCGTTCTGCCCATTGTTCCGGATTTTTGCTCCACTGGTTCAATATTTGAATTTCTTCTTCTTTGATATATCCTTCTTTGGCAGCCTCTGGCAACAACACATCGTAGTTGGTCAATGTGCGTAGGGTAATGCCCGATTCTTCAAAACGTTGTGCTGCAATAGGAAGATTGTAGGTGAAAATAGCAACCATACCTAAAATATTGCAACCCATATCTTTAAGGGTGTGTGCGGCATTGAGGCTGCTTTGACCTGTAGAAACCAAATCTTCAACAACGACAACTTTATCGCCCGCATTGATAACGCCTTCCACTTTGTTGGTCAAACCATGTTTTTTCTCTTCACTGCGTACATATACAAAAGGCAGATTCAAAGCTTCGGCTACCAATGCCCCTTGAGCAATGGCACCGGTGGCAACGCCTGCTATTACTTGCACATCCGGATAGTTTTCTTTTATCATCAATACCAAGCCGTCTCTGATAAATTGACGGATTGCAGGATAGGACAACGATTTGCGGTTGTCACAATAAATGGGTGATTTCAACCCTGATGCCCACGTGAAAGGTGCATTGGGACTTAATTTTATCGCTTTAATTGACAATAACTGTCTTGCACAATTTTTTGATATTTCCATACGTTATTTACTATATAAATATATTTGTATTAAAAATGCAAAGTTACACTATTTTTTATAAAAATGCCATTATTTATATCGGAAAGTTTTCGCAAAAAACAAATAATGCTGAAAATATAATACTTTCAAATGCTATTAATGATTTTAAATCATTGATAAATAATTTTTTGGAAAAGGAGAAAAATTTAATCATTTCTTGTGAAAAGCAAGAGGAGGTTTCATCTGTTTTTGAAAATATAAAAGCTTGTTTTGATTTTCACAAGGCTGCCGGAGGAGTGGTTCGGTTTGATGGTAAAGTGTTGGTTATAAATAAATACAATAGATATGACCTGCCCAAAGGACATGTGGAACAAGGGGAAACCGATACAGAAACGGCATT
>JAFZUH010000111.1 GCA_017618435.1 Bacteroidales bacterium
TTTCTAAAACAAGCAAAGTGTCTTTGTATTGATAATTAATTGTTTGCCACAAGGTATCATTCAAAATATAGGTTTGTTTTTTCACCAACTTGTTGTCATTGTTATACGAAAACACCATCCTCTTATTCAACATTCCCCCGTTTACAATCTGAACAATTTCTTTTTGCTGACCTTGTGGAGTATATGAAAGCAAATATTCCTCCACCTCTTTCTCCGTTTTGGGGTTATATTTAATCTGTTGCACAACTTGTTGCAGCGTATCAAACACAAAAGTCCGTTTATCCAACAACTTTTCGGCATCAAACTGTACAATCTTGCCCTTAGCAACAACTATTTGCCGAACTTGCCAAGTGTTTTGCGTAAACGATTGTACCTGAGTTGCATTAAACAAAGTATCCATTTCCAATTGTGCAAAACCGGATACGGTAAGGCTCAAAAAGAAAAAAGAAAAGAATAAAATTTTGGTTTTACAATACATTCGCCAATTGTTCTTTTATTTTTTCCAATTCATCTTTCATTTGTACCACCAATTTTTGAATGTCAGCATCGGAAGATTTTGAACCTAAGGTATTTATTTCTCTGCCCATTTCTTGAGAAATAAAGGTAAGTTTTTTTCCTGCTTGCACTTCCGTGGTTGAAGACAATGTATCAATGAAATAAGAACAATGTTGTTTTAAGCGGATTTTTTCTTCGGTAAAATCAAATTTTTCCAAATAAAATATCAATTCCTGTTCAAAGCGATTTTTGTCATATTCAAAATCCAAAGCAGACAATTGTTTTAACAATTTGCTTTTGATTAAATCGTGTCTGTTGTTTTCTATTACTTCTATATTTTGCAAATATTGCTCTATCAAACTGATTCTCAACCTAAAATCTTGTTCAAGAGCCGAGCCTTCTGTGTCTCTATTGGCATTGAGCATATTGCAAGCACTTTCTATCGCTTTGTTTACAATCTGCCAATCTTCTGCCGACAAAATTTCATCTTTGGCATGGACAAAAATATCCGGCATTTTGAAAGTCAATTTCAAAATATCCGCATCAGAAACATTTAAATGTTTGTTATTCACCCACGTTTTCAAATAATCGAAATGGCGTTCCATCTCTGATTCATCAAAAACAAGTGAAGAATTTTGTTGGGTTTCAGACGTAATTGACACCTCTACCTTGCCTCGTAGCAAAAAATTGCCCACAATGGAACGGACATCCATTTCTTTTTCTTTAAATTCCGCAGGCAATTTCTGAACAATATCCAAATTTTTGGAATTAACGGCTTTTATATCTATATTATAGGTTTTGGATTCACATTTACATTGCATTGTTCCAAAACCGGTCATGGATTTTATCATACAACTTATTTTTTATTTATTACAAATTTTCGGCAAAAAATGAAAAGTTTACTCTTCCATAGTTTCTTTGCTGGTAAAATTTCGGGTGTTCTTTAAACGATATTGATGCGGGATGTTCTATAACCAAAAAACCATCAGGCAACAACAATTGATTTTCACACACCAGCATGGGCAATTGGGCATGTGCCTCCCAATCGTAAGGCGGGTCGGCAAAAATAACATTAAATTGTTGCCGACAAGATTTCAAAAAACCGATAGCATCGCTACGCAATGCCATTATTTGATTAAACTGCAGTTTTTTGCTTGTTTCATTGATAAAATTGATACAATTCTGATTGTTATCCACCGCATATACCTGCAAAGCCCCACGAGCGGCAAACTCATAACTGATATTGCCCGTTCCGGCAAACAAATCCAACACTTGTATGGCATCAAGATGAAAATAATTGTTTAAAATATTAAACAGACTTTCTTTGGCAAAGTCTGTTGTCGGTCGCACGGGCAAATTATCGGGTGCTTCTATTCGCTTACCTCTCCTATTTCCACTTATTATTCTCATCTACAATTAAATATACAATATATCACCATACAAGAAATAAAATTCCAGATTCTCATTTGTCAGGATATTTATCTGTGAAAAATATCGGCTCAATGTTTGATACAATGGCGATGCGGCAGCAATATTTCCGCATAACAACGGAGATAAATTTTCTGTTGCATTGGGATAACACTTCTGCAAAAATGCCAACAAATAATAACAACAATCAGCCTCATTACTAAATTGGAAACTATTCATTCCCACAAATTTACCGTCTCTTTTACACAAAACGGAAAATTGTCTTGTATCAAAAAACATCAAAATATCGTTTTGCAAACCCGCCAGCATTTTCAACAAAACTGTAGCCTGCGAAACAATCTCCGCCTTTGGGAAACTTGTTTTTATCTGATTGTACAAATCTTTATTCCAAGCAACAATATTATAGAGGTCGTATTCGGCTACATATTCCGACAGAAAATGATATTGACTGACGTCAGATACCAATAGTTGTTTTGTTTTTTCCGCTATGACTGGTGAAAACAACGGAGCCGGTATTTGCGTACATATCGGTGTTTGACAGATAAAATGCGAGACATCTCCAGCAAAAAAATCTTTACTATATTGTGCAATAGCATCGATTTTTTGTTTTTCTTCCTCATTTTCAGAAGAAAA
>JAFZUH010000112.1 GCA_017618435.1 Bacteroidales bacterium
GAATATCATCAGTAATATCCGCATAAGTAAGTTTTTTCACCGAATCTGCAGTAAAATCATTACCTACACATATAGTTTTGATATTATTAATATTATCATAAGGTTGCGGTCTGGGATCTTCTATTCCACCTTTACAAGTTGCGATTTTCGGATTTTTCTCCATCATCACTTCGATACTTCCTTTATTGTCATTGTAAACCCCATCAAAAATCAACTTGGCAAAACTTGCCACCGTTTCATTCTCATCAGATAAAATACACAATGTTTTTGCTCCATTTCCACTGAAGGCCAATGTTTTTGGTTTTTGCAAGCCTTTAATTTTCATTGTGTTGGCAATAAAATAAAGTATAGCCCCATAAAATAAGATAAAAACATATCTCATTTGGTCATCGTTGCTCAGTCTTCCCAAGAAGTAAAGTTCCCTATTATTGTTTACTTTTTCCCCGACAAGTGAAAACAAAAATGCTACAATATCTGAAGATTTCTGTTGCGACTCAACTTGATTCAAGGCTTCCTGTAATTCCTTCAAGCCATTTTTTTCCAAAATATCTTTCAAAGCATCTTTGTACTTGCAAACAAAACCATTTCTGCTTGGATTGCTATTGTATCCATCGCCAAAAATAGCATTGGATGCAAAACGGAACGACATTAACATTTTGTCATTTTGTTGTTCTACAACAAACACATCCGTTGTACCTCCACCTATATCTATAGTAACAATTTCATCGGCTGCTCCTTGACTATTAATAAAATGAAGATATGGTGCCTTGCTCTCCGAAATGCTGATTATATTACTATTGGAATCCTCTCCAAAATATTTTTCGTATGCATCTTTCCAAATTCTCTTAAACTTATCGACTTTGGCTCGTGTCATACTAGCCGGATAAAACCAAATCACTTTTGTAGCAGCAAGGTTTCCATTGTTTAACATTACCTTGTTCCTCATTAGAATGAACAATGTTTCAAGATGCATCTCTAACAATCGGTCAGGTACACCTCCCCATTTCAATTCGGTTTTTATAACATTCCAATTCGGAGTAGTCGCTCTTTCATACAAAAATGGAATATTTCCTTCACACAAAGGCATTGGCGTTTGGTCATAGTCTGTTTTCAAACTTTGTGCAAAAACAGTCCGCATTGGAAAAGAATAAACATCTTTGTCTCCTATTGTTTCCGGAATAAAATCTTGTTCAAACGCATTTTTTATATCCCCCTCAAAATATTGCTTATGCAATTTGTGCAATTGTATTTCACTTGACAAGATATTGAATGCATTTGGTTTTTTAGAATTAGAATCCGTACAATATTCTATGTGGGTATTAGTCGTCCCGAAATCGACAGCAAACGTATATTTTTCAGTTCCTGTTTCTTTTTTGAATTTCGGAATAATATAACCTTCCACACCATTACCAACATCTACTTTTATCCTATCAAAATTGTCTTCTACCCTATATACTTCATGGCTACAGTTCATTGCTTTTTCTGCCCGTATTATATGATACGACTCCACATGTTTTTCCCCATCTTTAAAAGAAAGGGAAGTTGTATTTTTTCCTTTATCAAAAAATGCAATACGATAATGTTTCTGCACTTTTTCAGGGAAGCGTATCAAAGGCATAATCCCCAAGCCAAACTTTGTTTCCACCAACGCTCCGTCATTGTCCTTAGGATTAGGACTTATCCCTTCCGTATAATTACGACAATACTCTATATAACCTTTCTGTATAGGAATACGCAATATGGCTCTTACACTATTATTGTTATCCATCAACTCAAACATCTTTCTTCCATTGACAACCTCTTTCTGTAAATCATCAACAGAAAAGAACTTGAAAAATGTATCCGTAAGAGGCAAAAGATAAGAGTATGGGTCATTGTTGTTTTTACTCTTATAACCTCCATCATAAAAACCGTCAGCGTTCAATTCGTATGGCATACGGATAATAGTATCTGTAAGAAAATCACTTATAGTTAAATAAGGATATTCATTGTTTACAATAGGCAAACGACGTGTTTTCCAAGGCTGTTCATCATAACTCGGAGCCTCATTGGTATTTCCCCATTTGTCATTAGTATATATCAAATTTTCGTAAGTATTTCCTCTTTCTATCGGAAGCACTAATGGTTTTTGAGATTCACTATACACATTGGTTCTGATTTCAAAATCACTTTTCCAAGTATTACCACACGGTTGCTTGTGAAAAGAATAACCATGTATCTCTAAAGTATCCGCACCCCCTTCTCCAATAGTTATGGGGTCGTATATATCTATACTATTCGCATTAAGACTATCTATCTGATTTTTTTTCTCATTATCCAAACATCTGTATGTAATGTCAAGATAAGCATTAAGCTCTGGAAAATCTGATGCAAAATTATTATACGCCTTTCGAAAGGTAAATAAATATTTTTGAAATTCGAAATCACGACGGAACAAAGGTTTCAAATCTTCATCAAAAGGGCGATCTTGTCCGTACGCTACATTTTGGGAGACATAACTCAAATCGTTTGCAGAAGAAAAAAACAAAGTTGCAGGCGATGTTGCTCCTACTATGTTAATGCTTGACGGACGACCTTTACCAACGTAATTCAACATATAAATACGGTTCATCTTGCCGAAATTGTATGGGTCTTCACCTTGAGCATCTGAAATAAGATAACGATTTAATGTATGACCAAACACATTCTTAGTATCAAGATCTTTGTTTTTATCCCAAACAATTATTTCAAAATTTTCCTTAAATCGATCATAGTTGAAGAAAATCTCTGCCACATCGAATGCTTCTGATACCATCTTATGATAAATAGTAGGGTGAAGCTGTTCTCCTTTTTCTATCAATTCCTTCACTTTTTCCGCAGGTAATCTTTCAAAATTAGGTGATTTACGGACAACATCTGTTACCTCCTTAAAAGCAGTTTTTACCAAATCAATTCTTGCAAAAGGCGATGGAATAGAGGTGATCTCCTTTGTTGCAGTTGCTCCGTCCGGATCTATGATCTCACTTATAGCCTGTGTACCGTATGCAGCACTTTCTTCCCAATCAACAATATTATTGTTTCCTTGAATATTATATAGTCTAAATACTTTTGCCATGATTATTCTATATTTAATTTATCCTTGACTAATTTTTGGGTAGCCAAATAAAAAAGTTCAACAAATTGTTGTTCTTTTGCACCTGCTTTATTGTCAATTGCTTTATTCAGGTTATTTAAATACTTGTTGAACAAATCATAATTCTTGTCCCCAAAATCTATTAATTTTTTCTTTTGATTAACACCCTTAACCAACTCAAATACTCTGTTCGGATCCCGATGTATTTCAAAAGGAGTAAAAGCCCTATCTTGAGACTGCATCTCTTTAAGCCAACTTAAATATTCCAACAAAATATCCTTTTTCAACGTACGAATAAAATCTCCGTCAAAGAAAGGCTTGTCCAACGCCCTATCTATTGTCCAAGGTTGGCGTAAATAATCGTTTGTCTCATCTATATACTTGGCAAACAATATAAATTGTGTCATTGCTTTGCGAATCTGACTTCTGGTACGTTGTCCCAAATTCTCAAAAATAATTTCATTAGTATCTGTTTCTATGCCAAACTCTTTATGTACAATTCTATCTGTTTGTTGCGAATTTGCAAAATCAATTATAGCAAGAGCCGAAACCAATTCCACAAAATGGGCGTTGTTCTTTTGATTTATGCCGCCTTCACAATTATCATATGTCGTAGAACGTGTATCATCAGCGATATAATACAAACTATTGATAGCATTATTCTTGCTTATTGCACGATTGTAATAAGCCAATGCGGATTTTGCTTTTGACAAAAACGTTGCCGAATCAATAGAAGAATTTTCATCTTGTTTCACCTTAAAATAAGGAAGTACTGTTACTGCACCTATTTTAGCATTATTCACTATATTCTGATTGGCAATGTCTGTACTTGTCCGCAAGGTTTTCAACAACAAGGGAAATCCACTGGCACCTGTACCTCCAAAAATAGAAGACACTATGAAAATCCTATCATCTGCAGTAAAATCATTGGCAAAATTCTGAAAGTCAGTAGATTTTTCAAACTGATTCAGTACAACACTTCCCACATTGGGGTTGCCCTTGAATCCCACTTTCATATCAGAATTAAGATTTTTCTTTGAAAACAACACATTAACAAGTGCCTTATTTTCCCGAGACATATCATTTATTTTCATATACTCTTCAAACGAACAATCTTCGGTATTATCCAAAGGCAAATGAAAATTAGTCATAATTTCTTTTATTTCCGTGCGGAAAAATTTGTTATTTACATTGTTGGAAAAGATTAATTTATTGCGAACTTCTCCATAATGTCTCATAAGCGTTGCAGTACGTTCTACATCACCGCCCGCAGCATCGGGGTCTATTATTATCGGCACAATGGTATCAGCCTTGCAATCCACCCCAGATGCAAGAAGCATGGTCAAAGCACGCATCACACGCGAACCCGTACCACCTATTCCAAATACATATATTTTTGACATATCTGTTATTTTTTTATTACTAAAATTTAATTAGAATGGAGTTCTACGACAAGCACTGCTTCCCCATTTTATAATCAGTGACCATATAAATGACACTACAAAACTCAAAACCGCATTACTAAAACCAAAACTAACACTATCTAAAACATCTCCACTTTCACTAAAGCTACAACTAAAAGCAATGCCGAAATTTATAATACAAATTATTCCCACCAGTATAAGCCAATGAAACCATTTGCTCCACCTTACAGAATTGACAGCATAATAATACACCGTCATTATTGCAATAGATATCAACACCATACCTAAACAAACAGGGAAAAAGTAATTGGACTCAACGATACCTCCAGCGATATCGCTATTTTCTCCCCCCATAAAAAGCCTATAGATTCCTTGAATTAATTCATCCATTTCACAAATATTTTAAAAGTTATTTTTTTATTTTTATTTCTATCTCAAAGTAATTTCTATCTTCAGCATACATTTTTTCATAAGCTTCAGCTATACCCTCTATCCAGTATTTTAAACCGAAAGATTTTCCTCCTTGTAGTTTTTTCTCATCAGTATCATTAAGAATATTACAATCTTCTATCCACTGGGGCATTTGTTTTCTCAATCCAATTTTCAGGGAAAGTCCATCTTTTTTAGGTATAGAAAATATTGTTTCTGTCGCTTGTAACACTATTATATGAGAAGAACTATCTTTTATTCTATCCCACTCCTTGTGATAAATCTGTTGCTTTTTATCTTCTTTTACGCACACTTCTTTTACTCTAAACAAATTATTTGATAATACATAATTGCTTGTATCAAGTAAATAGTTTACATCAACATCAATCCCTTTCATGTCAACAGCAATAGCAAACTCCAACTCTTGTTTTTCAGGATGAGAACAAGAAGAGCCTCCAAAAGAAACATTTTCAAAACTATGATAATTATCCTTCTTAGTTGTTCTGTAACTACCTCCTTTTCTCAATTTTTGAGAACCTAACACAGCATAATATAAATTATCTACACGACCCTTTTCAATAACATATTTGTTTTCAAATCCATCCAAATTCTGAATTTTAATATCTTCATTAAAGTCTGCCAAATTGCCTTGATTAGATATAACACATATATAATACGGCAACTCTCCTCTAATTTTAAATGCATTGCAGTCTCCATTAAACGGATAATATTTCCCGTTGAAAGAAGATTTCATTTTTACTATTGTTGTTGCCAAGTCCCCACCATTTTTATTCGAGGCCATCAAAAAAGCATCATATGTGGTATTCTTTGCCGCATTAAGTTGTTGAATAGTTTCTCCGTTTCCTATAGAATAAATACAATCGGAAACCAAAACTGAAATAGTATTTCTATCTGTACTATCTAATATTCTTCTGAAAATATTGTTCAAATTGGTATTACTTCCACGATAAGACTTATCTTCCTTCCAAGTTAAATCAATAGCCTTAGCAAAATCGGCAATATCTGTTTTACAATCTTTCCATTCTTTTACTTCCAATTCTTCTTCTTCTTGACCTTTTTTTGTAGGTTTTTCATTTCGAATGAAATAAATATGAACATTATCTTCTCCATAATGATATTTCAAGTCAACTAACAATTTGCCAATGGCTCCCTTAAAGTCTGTAAAGCCATTCACAAACCCATCCATACTACCAGAATTCTCTATATACACATTTACAATTGGTTGTATCCTGTCCTTATCATAAATAGCAGTATCTCCTTGTTGTTGTAAATCAGCTGTGCTTTTTTTATTGTCACTATTGCCACAACTACTCAACAATAAACCGACAAAACTAAAAATTAAAATCTTTCTTATCATTATTTTTTGTTTTTTTGATATTTATCCACTTCATCTATAATCTCTCCAGCAAAACCTTCCAAATAGTTTAAGCCACCTCTTATTTTGTCAAGAATATCTCCACCTGCAGATTTTAATCTCACTTTATAATATCTGGCAGTAAGTTCTCCTACTTTTTTCTTTTGCTCTGATGTTAAACGTGCTTCAACTTTATCATACTTTTCTCCAGTAAATATTTCAAACTGATTATCAGCCTTTTCCCATTGTTTTTCTGTGTAAGAATCTGCATGACGTTCTATTCTATCTACAAACGATTCAAAACTTCTCAAATATCCCTTTACCCCTGATTGACAAGATATTGTTATAATTACATAAACAACCAATGTTATTATTATTCCAAGTTTTTTTACACTCATATTCTATTATAAACTTTACATTTACATTAGACAAAAAGTTCTCAATTCATTTCTAAATTTTGATGTGCAAAGATATATTTCAACATCTGATAAACCTCTACCGTACAGATAAGAACTTCTCTACATATTGTAGACAAAATATCTACAATATTGTCTGCAATTTTTTATCTCGTTTCCTTTTTAGCATTTGTTTCTTCAGAAAGGTCTTGAAAAAAATCATACTCCAAAACCACCGACAACCGTTGCAACAAGTCCGTGTCTATCGAAGCCCTTTTGAAAATCAAATACACATTCGTCCTGTCACAATGTATTTGTTTTGCAAGCCAAGAAACACTTCTACCTTGTTGTGTAACAACTTCTTTTACCCTTTGTCCTATATGCATACTCATCAACAATATGCTTTCAGTTCCTAAAAGCAATAAAAATAAATAGAAACGTGGAACTGTATTATATATCCGTAGAGAAGGTCCCTGAGAAAAACCACAGCATAAGATATAACAATAACAGATCCACGTATAATGCGAGGATCCGTTATTCTAACTTGTATGCTGTATATCAAAAGCTTCTCAGGTCTTTTCTCTACACAATAAAAGAATAACGTTTCAAAATAAAGATTTTCTTTTCTTCATTTGTTTGCAAAATTACAATTTTATTTTAATACCCATTTATGTATTTTTTCTCTAACATTTTATACCTTTTCAACTTAAACTTTTACATTTTTTTGTCGATTTTTGTGTGTTCAACAATATTGAAAATTTTGTGCTATCTTTGCAAGATAAAATCAAAAACATATAAAAAAATGAATAAACACACCATTCTGACTTCTATTTTATTCGTAATATGCTTGGCGTTGACATTGCCCATGTTCGGTCAGGCAAAAAAAACAGGCAAAAAAGGTTCCGCACAGACAGACCCCACACTGATAAGTGAAGACAAGTTACCTGAAGCGGTACTCAAATCCTTCAAAAAAAGATACTCCACCGCTATCAATCCGCAATGGCACCACTCCGAAACGGATACCACCTACGTGGTAAATTGTGAGGTAAGAAATGCTGCCACCGAAATCATCTTTGGTCAATCGGGCTGGTTTGTAGCCTCCTCCGAAGAGGTTGCACCAGACAAACTGCTGTCTGCCTGCTACAAAACCTTGGATATGTATTGCGAAAAATACAAAACCATATCGGCATACAAAATCACACGTGCAGACAAAGAAAATCATTTTTTGGTGAATGTTCTCCAACAAAAAGACACCAAAAGTCAGAAAATAACCAAAGTGTATTTGGACAAATCTGGACGTTTGATAAGAATAGAAGAACCTGACAATTCTTCCAACGAAGAAGACGAAGAGAATGCTGTCTTGTCCAAAGAAGAAAAAAAAATGAACAAAGCCTACGAACAAGACAGACGTATGGACATTTATCCCGTCAAAATTTCAAGCGGGGAACTTCCGGGGTCCATACAACGCTGGGTGGACAAAAATTATCCTGACTATGTCTATAAAAAAATAGACTATAAAGAAGTTGAAAAATTTGAAAAAGAAGGGCGTATATATGAAATACTCGTTCAACGCGGAGGAATCAACCAGCCCTATGCAACCATTTGGTTTACACGGGATGGCAACTTTTTAAAATTAGAAGACAAATTCAAGGAAGAAGCCAAAAAAGAAGAACCCGCCCCCGTTGAAGCCCCAAAGCCTCAAGTAACAGAGGCTATTAAACAAGCATTTGCAGAAAAATATCCGACAGTGGCATCCGTAGAATGGCAATTGAGTGAAGATGAAACATGGATAGGTGTATACACCGACAAATATGGCAAAAATTTCGCTGAATATTCTTCTCAAGCCTCATGGATACGCACGCGAACCCAATTGGACTACACTAAAGTACCGGGTGCCGTACGCACAGCAGCGGAAGCCTCTTGTCCCAAATGCGAAATAAAAGCAGCGTACAAAGTCTTGGACCCTGATGTTACAAAACCTTATTATACAATTGTATTATACAATAAAAAAGCGAAATCTTCCCAAGAAATCAATTTGCTTCAAACAGGAAAACCTAAAGAATAGACTTAATGAAAAGTCTTGAATTGCTGGCTCCTGCCAAAGATATGGCTACAGCAATTTGTGCTATCAATCATGGTGCAGATGCTGTCTATATGGGTTGTGAACAATTTGGAGCAAGACAAAATGCAAACAACGCCATTAAAGATATAGAACAAGTGGTAAACTATGCCCACCGCTATCATGCCCGTGTGCATATTACCATGAATACAATTCTCTTTGATGACGAACTGCAAAAGGCTTATCATTTGGCAAATCAAATGTACAACATTGGTGTCGATGCTCTTATTGTCCAAGATATGGCTCTATTGAACATGAATTTGCCTCCTATTGCCATTCATGCCAGCACTCAAATGAACAATATTGATATTGAAAAAATAAAATTTTACAAACAACTGGCTATCAATAGGGTTATTTTGGCACGCGAATTGTCTTTAACACATATCCAACAGATTGCCAACGAAGTTGATATTGACTTGGAATGTTTTGTTCATGGTTCTCTTTGTGTTTGCTATAGCGGACAATGTTATCTGAGTTACTTTTTAGGCAATAGAAGTGCCAACAGAGGAGCCTGTGCTCAACCTTGCCGTTTGCCATACAATTTATATGATGCTGACGGAAATTTACTCGCAGAAAACAAACATCTGCTATCGTTGAAAGATATGTGCCGGATTGACAACTTGCAAGATTTGATCAATGCCGGCGTTTCTTCCTTTAAAATAGAAGGCAGACTCAAAGACCAAACTTACGTAGCCAATGTTGTCGGAGCATACAGAATGCAGTTGGACAATATTTTGGAAAACAATCATCAATACAAAAAATCATCATTGGGAAAAGTTTATTTCGATTTTGTCCCTGATGTGGAAAAAACATTCAACAGAGGCTATACTTCTTATTTCCTGCATAATACAAGAGAAAAAATTGCACAAATCAATACCCCGAAATCCATGGGGAAATATGTGGGAGAAGTAAAAAAAGTGAGTGGAAACATTTTTCTTGTTGAAACAGAAAAGCAACTATCCAATGGTGATGGACTGTGCTGGTTTGATGAAAAAGGTGTTTTACAAGGTACAAATATTAATGGTATCGAAAAACAAAATTGGATAAAAACCTCCAAAGACAAATGCCCTGCCATCGGAACAAAAATTTATATGAACTATGACAAACAATTTTTTGAACTGCTCAAAAGAGAACAAACTCAAAGAAAAATCAGCACAAATATTTGTTTCTTCTCTGAAAACGAGATTTTTAAAATACGTCTGACCGATGAGGACGGCAATATTTCAATAGTTGAAATAGGCGAAGGTTTTCAAGTGGCACAAAATCCTGAAAAATGCAGACA
>JAFZUH010000113.1 GCA_017618435.1 Bacteroidales bacterium
AAAAGTTTGGAATACCTAGTACTACAAAAATACTTGTATTCATAGGAGCAAACATATATGCTCGAACCTTGAATCTTGAGCAGGTGATTGATGAGTTTGCGAATGAAAAGGATAAAGCACTTGTTTTTATATGTGGCGATAATAAAAATGCAGAGCCGATACATGAATATGTTAAGGCGAAGAATGTTGGCAATGTTTATTTTCATGGACTTATTCCGCCAAGTGACATCCCCTCGTTCTTGTCATCGGCGGATGCAGGGCTTGTTCCTACATGGAACAAGAATGATATGTCGTACTGGTATGCACTTGACAACAAGCTGTTTGAATACATAAATGCAGGAATTCCCGTGCTTGCAACCCAGCAACCTGAATATGTGAATATTGTTGACGGATATAAGTGTGGGGTTTGTGTGAATCCAGACAATTCAGGAGCCTATATGCAAGGATTCAAGAATATAATGGAAAATTATGCAGAATTTTGTGAGAACACAAAAATTGCAGCCGAGCAATTGACTTGGGAAAATGAACAAAATAAATTGGTAGAACTTTATAAATCACTCTAATGTCAAGAATTTGTGCTATACATCAGCCTAATTTTTTTCCGTGGTTAGGATATTTCTACAAGATTGCTAAATCGGATGTTTTTGTAATTTTGGATACGGTAGATATAGAGATTGGGACGGCAGATGCCATAACAAATCGGACAAGGATAAAGACATCTTCGGGCGTACAATGGATAACTGTTCCGATAAAAAAAGGAGAAAGCAAGTTGATAAAGGATATTGCGATTGACAATACTAGGAAATGGCGCGAGACAATGCTGAAAACGATATTTTTCCAGTACAAGAAGTCGCAGAATTTTGAAAAATTTTATCCTGTTGTAGAGGATTTGTTGAAATATGAAACTGATAGCCTTTCGGAATACAATGTGCATGTAATAGAAAGTATGACAAGGTATATGGGATTGGAGACAAAAATTGTCCTTGCTTCCGAGATGGATAATTTGTCGGACGACCGCAATATGCGCCTTATTGATATTTGCAGACAGAATGGTTGCGACACGTATTTGTCGGGTAATGGAGGTCGCAAATATCACGATGAACAGTTGTTTGCCGATAATGGAGTTGTTGTAAAATATACAGATTTTGTGCATCCCGAATACCGGCAGTTGCATGGCGATTTTGTAAAGGGCTTGAGTGCAATGGATTATTTATTTAATAACGGGGAAGAATTATGGAAGTAGTAGTATCGTATGACAATCCGCGAAATGTGGACGAGTGGAATGCTTTGTGCAAGGAGTGTGGAAATTTTGTGCAGACAACAATGTATTCGGAGATTTCTGCTTTTTATGGTGGTCAAAGCATATATGTTCAAATATATGATGCAGACATATTGGTTGGTGGCGTGAATTTGAGGTATAGTCAAGGGCGAAGGCTTCCAATGTTATCAAGGCGGCTCGGGCAGTTCGGGGAGATTGTAGTTGCTGCAGGAAGGGATAATATGGCTATTGTCGAACGCATTAATTCCGCAGTAGAAGATTTGATACGGAAATTGAAACCATGTGTTTTTACTGTTAATAGTTTCTATGGTCCTAAAACGTTGCTTTGTGGAGTTGATAAATATAAGTGCAGTGTAGTTGACTATGGTTTGGCCTATTTGGATTTGGAAAAGTCTGAGGAAGAATTATTTAAAAATATCGATAGAAACCACCGTAGAAGTATAAGAAAGGCAGAAGATGCAAACTTGGAATTTTTAGTGTCCCACAATCCGCAATATGTCATTGACATGTTGAATGAAACATATTCTTCGCAGGATAAGACTGGACCTAATCCCAAATATGTAGAATCATCTATAAAAATTGGTGAAAAATATGGCGTATCGTTTATTGGTGTAACAAAACAGGGAGATGAGGTTTTATCTGCAAACGAGGCTCTTTTGTATGGTGGCGTATCATATTTAACAATCGGAGGAAATAAAAAGAATAATTGTGGTGCAGGTGCATTTGAGCATTGGTATGTGATAAAAATGTTGAAGGAGTTAGGCTGTAAAAAATTTACATTCGGGCAGGTTGCTGTAAATAATAATATTAGAGATGCTCATTTTACAAATGGGATAACGGACTTTAAGATGAAATTCGGGTGCTATGTAGTTGAAGCATGCAAAAAGGAATATATAATAAAGCCGTTTTATAACTGGATATGGAATATGTTGTGTAAAATATTTTTCAAGAAGAAATAATAATAATGTATTAAAAATAGGTTCGCAGCCGCTGTCCCTTTGTATTTTCAATTCTTTTTTTCAAAATTTTTCCTATTTAAAAAGTTTTTTGTTATCTTTGTAAAAATAACATTAAAACAAACTTAATTTATGCTAAAACAGTCCCAAAAACATGAGTTGGCAATGGTGCAGAAATTGTCCCAAAGACAAATTCTGTTAATGAAATTATTGCAAATACCTACGGTGATGTTGGAGCAACGTATCAATGAAGAATTGGAGCAAAATCCGGCTTTGGAAGTTGTTGAAGATACTGAACATGAGGATGCTGCGGAGGACAATACGTTGCTGGCAGACGGTTCGCAAGGTGATGTAAATGAAGAAAATGCCAATGATGATTATAACGATGATTATGATTTGGAGGCTTATCTAACAGAGACAGGTGAAGATAATGAATATAATTATGATTATCAGCCTTATTCGCATGAACAACAAATGGCCGATGAGAAAAAGGCCGCTTATATGGAAGCCTCTTATGTATCAGACGAAAGTTATCAGGAAAATTTGTTGGCACAACTAGGTATGTTTGAACTTCCCGATGAAGATAGGCAAATTTTGACTTATATTGTTGGAAGTATTGATGATGGTGGTTTTTTGACACGTACAACCGATGAAATGGTGAATGATGTTTTGTTCTTGATGAATATTAAAACAACGGCTCAACATATAGAAGAATTATTGGTGAATGTGATACATAAATTAGACCCTGCCGGTTCCGGTGCAAAAGATTTAAGAGAATGTTTGGCTTTGCAATTGGAGCGTTTCCCCGAAACCGATGAGGTGGTGTTGGCCAAGAAAATTCTGAATAATGAAAGATATTTTGCAGAGTTCACAAAAAAACACTATGCCAAATTGCAGCAATATTTAAAATGTACTGAAGAGGAATTGTCAAAGGTTATCACTTGTATTGTCAATTTGGACCCGCGTCCGGGTGATATATCTCCAAAAGAAAATACTACTTTTATTGTTCCTGATTTTGAGGTGTTTGTAGATGAAAAAACACAAGAAATCAATTTGGTGATGCCGGATATGAATTTACCCCAATTGCGAGTCAGCAAATTGTATGCCGATTTGAACAAAAAACTCAAAGGAAACAAATCCATAGATACAACCCAACGCCGTGAAGCCATGCAGTTTATCAAACAAAAACGTCAGGCAGCCCAGTGGTTTATTGAGGCTTTGGAACAAAGAGAATCCACTTTGTATCGTACAATGTGGGAAATAATTCAACATCAAAGAGAGTTTTTTCTTACAGGCGATAAAAAACAATTGAAACCGATGATATTGAAAGATATTGCCAATAGTGTCGGGACAGATGTTTCAACCATTTCGCGGGTGATAAAACAAAAATATGTACAAACTCCCTATGGTATCATTTCTTTAAAGTTTTTCTTTTCCGAATCCATTGCAAAAGAAGATGGGGAAGAGGTGTCCTCTCGAAAAATAAAAGAGATTATATCTGAAGCCATTGCCGCAGAAAACCCCAATGAGCCTTTGACCGATGTGGCTTTGTGTCAAAAACTGAACGAAGCCGGTTATAAATTGGCCCGTAGAACGGTAGCTAAATATAGGGAAATGTTAGGTTTGCCTGTTGCAAGATTAAGAAAATAAATGTTAGACGATATCTATTTTATGAATTTGGCACTCAATGAGGCTCGCTTGGCACAGGAAGCAGGCGAAATACCCATTGGTTGCGTTATTGTTTGCAATGAAATTGTCATTGCAAAAGCCCATAATTTAACTCAAACATTAAATGATGTTACTGCTCATGCTGAAATGCAGGCATTTTCGGCAGCCGCAGAATATTTGGGTGCCAAATATTTGAAAGATTGCACTTTGTATGTTAATGTGGAACCTTGCCCCATGTGTGCGGCTGCCTCATATTGGACACAGATAGGTAAGATTGTATATGGTACAAAAGATACGAAACATGCTCATATTGACAGAACAATCTTATTGCACCCCAAAACCGTTTGGGTTGGGGGAGTATTGGAAGAAAAAAGTGCAAAAATAATGCAGGATTTTTTTCAAAAAAAGCGTTGAAGTGTTGGAAAAAATCGTTTTTGCAGCAATAAAAAAAAAGCGGGAAAAACATTCCCGCTTTTTTTTTGATGTGCAATATTATTTGAATTCCTGAGCACCATAACCGGCTTTGGCTCCGAAGAATTTGAAACATTTTTCAAAGGTATAGCGGTTGCCGTACATGGTCGGGCGGATAAATTCCGTTCCCTGCATATTCATACCATGTGCCTGACGGAATTGGTTGGCAGCGGAATTGCGGTCAAACGAACTGCTTTTAATTATTTGTATGTTTGAAAATCCTTCCAAATAATCAGGGTCAACGGCTTCTATAAATTTGTCGCCTTTGGCAAGTTCAATATTGCCGTCTGCCTTAGGAACAGTTTTTTCGTCTAAATCTTCAAATTGGGAACACATTACATTCAACCATTTGCCACCACCTGTAGCAGGAAGTTGCAAATCGGCTGCATTCATAAAGAATATGTTGTCATAAATATTGGTAACGCGTTTGGCTTCTATTACGGCATCGGGACCGCTGTATAGGTGAGTACGGGCGATGGCTGCATAGTTGTTGCATAGGAATATATTGTTATGAACATCAGCATTTACGCCTCTCATAAATTCATAACCGTAACCCATATCTATCATTTCCTTGGTTCTGCACCATGAAAATGCTACGGTATTGTGGTGAAAGTCTATATGGCAACGTTCTCCTGTCGGGTCCCAACTGTCCACACGGCAACTTGAATAACGGTTGCTGACAAAAACATTGTTGTATATTTCAACTTTTCCACAACGGGTGTTGATTTGAATGGCAAAATATGGACTGTTGGCAAAACAGCAGTTGCGTATGATTACATTACCTGCTATAGCAGATTCAGAATGAATGAGTTGGCGATGTACTTGTTCGTCCATCATACGGCCTGTTTCAAATTTGTCGGAAGGACAGCCGCTGGCGGGGTCATTGGGGTTGCAAGGTTTGTATTCGTTCCAATAACCGAGGTTGAGGGACATGCCGTCTATAATCAATGTGCCTTGTACTTGATAGTTGATATTGTCAAGACCGGATATTTGTATAACGCCTTTGGCACCGCTGGTTCCCAATTGTTCCGTTCCCGGTTCCATCATAGTAATATATTTGGTGGGATTGCGTTCTGAAAAATCGCTTTTCCAACCGCCTTCAAGGGTTATCCAGTTTTTTATTTCAATATATCCACAGTTCATATAGCCGAGATAACTGCCTTCGGCTACTCTGACGGTTGCTCCGTTTTCGTTGTTGTCCTTAATTAGGTTGAGCACTGCTTGGATTTCCTTTTTGGGAGTTGATGCACTCAAGCCGTCTGACCGGTTGCTGCCTGTTGGCGACACATAATAGATTTTGCCTTTGCCTGCACCTTTGGACAAATTGATATTGCCTTGGGCATTGTTGGTCGGCAATTGGCCTTTTGAAGGCAGATTGCTGTTGGTTGGCAGATTGCTTTTTGTCGGCAAGTTGCTTGTTGATGGAATTTTGCTGCTCGTTGTTGTGCTACTGCTACCTGAAACAGCGGATTTTAATTTGTTTAAAATTTGGGCATCACTTGTTGCAAATAAACCCAACGCTACTAGAAATACTAAAATCTTTTTCATACAATATTGTTTTATGTTAATTTAATTTCGATTGTCTGATTTTTTTGAAGGATGCTTAAAAACACCCATATTTAATAATACTGCAAAGATAACATTTATTTTTTATTTAATATGCAAAAAAATATTATCTTTGCAAATATATAGATTTAACAAGTAGCCTTATAAAAAAATGAAAAAAGTAATTGTATTTAGTATGATGTGCCTAATGGGCATGGCAACAATGGGTATGCTAAATAGTTGTAAAAAAGACCAAACCAGCAAAGATGGATATGTAAATTTAGGATTGCCTTCTGGCACCAAATGGAGATACTCTAACGAAACTAATTCAAATAGTGGAAATGAATTTT
>JAFZUH010000114.1 GCA_017618435.1 Bacteroidales bacterium
CGCTTCGATTAATTCTAAATGTAAGATGTCCTCTCCATTTTTAATTTCAATTTCTTTCATTCTAAATACCTCAATGATACACATAATCTCATTCTTTTGCCTTGTTTAACAGGTTTTTGAATTTGGGTTGACAACAATGGTTTGCCAAATACAATTCACGTTTGCTTAATTGACTATCGTCAATGAACATGTCCCAACGAATTTCGTCTGTGGACATTATGTTTGCAGTTTTGCTTTTCCCGAGTTTTCTGCCTTGGGTACTCAAACCTTATTAGCCTCATTGACTTGTGTTGTAATCGGTTCTGTGGGGTTTATCGTAGCACAAGGAGGTTTGGGAGCCTATCCTTTGTTGATTTCATTGGTGTTGTCTTTGTATGGTTTGGCTCCTGAATATGGTTTGGCAATAGGCTGGGTTATTTGGACAACGGAAAATGCAATGTATTTGGTTTTAGGACTTTTGTCTTTAGTTGTTGTGTCCTTGAAAAAAAGAAAACAGTAAGATTATGAATTACAAAAATAGTATAGCGGCAAAAATTTTTTCCACGGTAAAAGATAACGATTTGATTGTCAGTTGGAAAAAATCCCATCAAAAACTTGTTTTTACCAATGGTTGTTTTGATATTCTGCATCGTGGACATGTCGATTATTTGGCACAAGCCGCAAGTTTTGGAGATAAGTTGATAATTGGTTTGAATACAGATAGTTCTGTAAAAAGATTAAAAGGAGAAAACAGACCGATTATTAATCAGGAATCGCGAGCAATACTCTTGGCATCGCTTTGTTTTGTTGATGCCGTCATATTTTTTGAAGAAGATACGCCTTATCAACTGATAAAAGAAATTCAACCCGATGTATTGATAAAAGGTGCCGATTATCAGGTTGAAAGCATTGTCGGCTATGATATTGTTATCGCCAAGGGCGGGGAAGTGAAAACAATAGATTTGGTACCCAATTGTTCCACTTCTGCTATTATCGAAAAAATAAAAAATATGAAAGACAAATAATTGTATTGTCGTTATGAGTTTTGATAAAATATTGATAATCTGTCTTAATGTAATTCTTATTGTTTTATTGCTGATTGAATGGCGAAAAGCAAGTGAAGAAAAATTTTTGCAAACCTTCAAAATAATAGGGATAAGTATTTTTTGTCTTATACCCGTGTTGATAGGCTTTTTCGGTTTTGATAGAGGACACGATATGGGTGAAATAGTAAAAGATATAGTTTTTTCTATCTCTCTGTTTATTGTATTGTATTTAATATGGGTTACCCTAATTCAATTTTTAATCAAACGGGATAAAGAATCAAACGTAACCAAAGATACTGCCGGGGGAGATATGGAAATAAAACAACAAAAAACAGGTGCTAAAATAAGCGTAATTTCCGCTTGTTTATTGCCTGTTTTGGTTTTTGTAGGTATGTTATTAGATGAGAATATCGGAAGAGATTCTTCGTTGGTAACCATAGTAATGGTATTGTTTTATGTATCGCTTTTTGGACTGACATTATTAGTGCGAAAATTGAAATAGAAAACATAGATTAGATAGATGAACATAAGTGTTTTAATAACAGGTTTATTGTTTTTAGCAGTAGGATTGGTGTTTTACTATATTTGCTATGACCCTAAAACCAAGAAAAAATTTTTTATGACAAATACAAAAGGGTTTATATTGATGTTGTCAGAAATTTTTATCATGCTTGGGTGGATTTCTATACTTTCGTTTTGCTTTGGAATAGACGGTTCCAATATGACACCCTCTGCAACAGATGATATGACATGGAAAAACGGGATTGGATTGGCACTTTCCATATTGTCTTTATCATATTGTAGTTCAATGGTGTTGGTGCGTATAAAAAGTAGATGTGTTGCTAAAAGCACATCACAAGTTGAAAATGAAAATTAATGTGTAACATAAAAAATAGAATATTGTGACAAAAAAGCATTTGTTGTGGTTTACTATTGGAATATTTATACACGCAATACTTTTTCTTTTAGTGTATTATGAAGAAATTTTTCAGACAAACGATATAAAAGACTGCAGTTTGTTTATTATAATATATGCTTTGCTTAATTCATTAATAATTGGAGCATGTGAACCGTGGTTTCAAACCAAACAACGAGAAAACCCAGCCAAGAAACAATGGCATTTGTTAAGTTGGAGCATTACATTCGGGTTGCCGATGGGCTTTTTGTTGTATATTCAAAAAGTTACATTTGATTTATCAATGGCTTTTTTGTTGTATTTCCAACAAGTTGCTATTCAAGAGATAGTTATATGGTATTTCTTTTTATCGTTGGTTATAGGTTTGTTAAGTGGCTTATTGGTAGGTTACCTTTGGAGCAAAATTATAACTATTCCTTCTAAAGAAAATAACAAGGCATAAAAAAGCAGGCGGAATTTTCCGCCTGCTTTTGGTTTTGGACTATTGTTTCCTTTTATTTTTTCTCTGTTTTTAGAGCGATACAAAGTTCGTTCAATTGGTCTTCGCTTATGGCAGACGGAGCATTGCTCATAGTGTCTCTTCCCGAATTGTTTTTCGGGAAAGCGATAAAATCGCGAATGGAATCGGAACCGTTGAAAATAGCACACATTCTGTCAAAACCGAAAGCAATACCGCCATGAGGAGGAGCCCCATATTCAAAAGCGTTCATCAAAAATCCAAATTGTTTTTGGGCATTTTCAGGTGTAAAACCTAACACTTTGAACATTCTTTGTTGCAGTTCTTTTTGGAAAATACGAATAGAACCGCCACCGACTTCTGTCCCATTGATAACCAAATCGTAGGCGTTGGCTCTCACTTCGGCAGGAGCACTTTCCAATTTGTCAATATCTTCTGGTTTTGGCGAAGTGAACGGGTGGTGTTTGGCGTAGAAACGTTGAGTTTCTTCGTCCCATTCCAACAATGGGAAATCAATTACCCACAAAGGTTTGAATTCATCGGGCTTTCTCAATCCCAAACGATTGCCCATTTCTAAACGCAATTCACACAAAGCCTTTTGTGTTTTTTCTGTTTTTCCGCTTAAAATCAGAATCAAATCCCCATTTTCAGCATGGCATTTTTCGGCAACTTTTTTCAAATCTTCTTGCGAATAAAATTTATCAACCGAAGATTTGAATGTTCCGTCTTGATGACAAAGAACATAAACCATTCCGCTTGCACCCACTTGTGGGCGTTTTACAAATTCGGTGAGTTCGTCCAATTGTTTGCGGGTATAGTTTCCGCAACCTTTGGCACAAATTCCGACAACCAATTCTGCTTCGTTGAATATTTTAAAATCACGGTGTTGTAGCACGTCATTCAATTCAACAAATTTCATGTCAAAACGCATATCGGGTTTGTCGCAGCCATACAATCTCATAGCATCAGCGTATGTGATTCGTGGAAATTTGTCAAAATCTATATTTTTTAATTTTTTGAAAAGGTGTTTGAACAAACCTTCAAAAATCTGCATAATATCTTCTTGTTTGACAAAAGAGAGTTCGCAATCCACTTGCGTAAACTCCGGTTGTCTGTCTGCACGCAGGTCTTCATCTCTAAAACAGCGGACAATTTGGAAATATTTGTCCATTCCTGCAACCATCAACAGTTGTTTGAATTGTTGAGGTGATTGTGGCAAGGCGTAAAATTCTCCCGGGTTCATTCTTGAGGGCACAACAAAATCTCTTGCTCCTTCTGGTGTGGATTTCATCAAAAAAGGTGTTTCTATTTCCACAAAATTCATTTGATTCAAATAATTTCTGATTTCCATAGCCAATTGGTGTCTGAAAATAAGATTCTGTTGAACAGGTTTTCTGCGTATATCCAAATAACGGAAAGCCATTCTTAAATCATCACCTCCATCGCTATTGTCTTCAATGGTAAACGGAGGTGTTTTGGCTTCGTTCAACAAGTGAATTTCCTTCACCTCAATTTCAATATCACCAGTGGGTAAGTTCTTGTTTTTGTTATATCTTTCGATAACTTTACCAACTACCTGAATCACAAATTCTCTGCCCAATTGACGGGCTTGCAAGCACAAATCGGCATTTGTTTCCATATTGAAAGCCAATTGGGTAATGCCGTATCTGTCTCTTAAATCAACAAATGTCATTCCGCCGAGGTCGCGAGAGCGTTGTACCCAACCACAAAGTGTAACTTCTTGATTTACATTAGAAATATTTAATTCTCCACAAGTATGTGTTCTATACATTTTAATATATTGTTTAAAATCCTGATTCCAATAAATTTATATTTTTTCTAAAACTTGATTTAAAATTTTACAAGCCTCTTCTATCTCTTTTTCATTGATTATCAATGGAGGAGCGATTCTCAATGCCGTATCGCAAAACAAGAACCAATCTGTGAGCAAACCTGCTTCCACTGTTTTTTTCACTACTTTGAAATTGAAATCCTTGTCCTCAAAATCCACAGCAATCATTAAGCCGCAACGGCGGATGGATTTTACGTGGGGCATTTTTTCTATAAAGTGTACAAACAAATCTGATTTTTGTTGTACTTGTTCATACAATTTTTCTTTTTTTATGACATTCAAAGCCGCCAAACCTGCCGCACAACAAACAGGGTGCCCGCCAAAAGTGGTGATGTGTCCCAATACTGGATTGTGTGTAAAACAATTCATCAATGTTTTATCGGCGACAAAGGCCCCTAAAGGCATTCCTCCGCCCAAACTTTTGGCCAAAACAAGCACATCGGGTTCTATCCCGATTTGTTCAAAGGCAAACATTGTGCCTGTGCGTCCGAATCCTGTTTGTACTTCATCAAACATGAGTAGTGTGCCTGTTTGGTTACATTTTTCCCGCAATTTTTTCCAATATTCTTTGGAGGCAGTGCGTATACCGGCTTCGCCTTGAACAATTTCTATTAAAACTGCGGCTGTTTTTTCTGAAATCAATTCAATGTCTTCGGTATTTCCGTGTCTTATGCGATGACAATCGGGCAACAAGGGTCTAAAATTAGCGGTGAAATCATCGCAACCCATTACGCTCATGGCACCATTGGTGCAACCATGGTAAGCGTTTTGGCAGGATAGTATTTCTGTCCTGTTTGTATAACGTTTGGCCAATTTTATCGCTCCCTCAATGGCTTCCGAACCCGAATTGACAAAATAAACACTGTTTAAATGTGCGGGTAATATCTCTGTAATTGCTTGGGCATATAACACTTGGGGCGATTGGACAATTTCCCCGTAAACCATCAAATGCATATATTTTGCCGCTTGTGCTTGAATGGCTTGTACGACTTCGGGATTACAATGTCCTACATTGCTGACGGAAACACCTGAAATGAGGTCAATATACCTTTTCTGGTTGCTACCGTACAACATAACACCTTCTGCTCTTTCAATATCAATGGCTAAAGGTTCATCAGATGTTTGTGCGATATGGTTATAAAACAATTCCCTTAAATTCATAACTGGCTATTGTTATTTCTTTTTTTGTTCCAATTTTTCTGTCAATTCTTTCACTTGTTTTTCCAATTCAGCAATACGATTGACGTATGAAGGGAAAAATTTGAACATAGTCATTGATTTTACACAATCATTGGCATTGAAAGCGGGAGTGCCTAATAAAACGGCATTGTCTTTTACGTTATGGCTGATAGCACTTTGAGCCCCGACTTGCACATTGTCACCAATGGTCAGGTGCCAATTGACACCCACTTGTCCGCCAAAGATGCAGTTTTTGCCGATTTTTGTGGACCCGGCAATGCCGCATTGGGCGGCCATAACGGTATTTTCTCCTATTTCGCAATTATGGGCAACTTGAATAAAGTTGCATAATTTCACGCCTTTGCGGATAATTGTAGAACCCATAGTGGAGCGGTCTATGCAAGAGTTTGCCCCAATATCCACATTGTCTTCAATGATAACGTTGCCCAATTGGGGTATTTTCATATATTGATGGTCGCTTTGCGGGGCAAAACCGAAACCGTCAGAACCAATGATGGCACCCGCATAAAAGTTGCAATTGTTTCCGATAACGCAACCATGATGTATTTTTACACCCGGAAAAAGGGTGGTATTGTCTCCAATGGTAACATTTTCGCCGATATAGCAATTGGGATATATTTGTACATTGTTACCCAAAACAACTCCGGAAGCGATAGATACAAAATCGCCAATGTAGATGTTTTCACCCATTTTGACATCTTCGGCAATTGCAGCGTGTTTGGATATACCCACTTTGTTTTGTTTCTGCTGATAAAAGGTCATCAGTTTGGCAAAAGCCAAATAGGGGTCTTCTATTCTGATAAGCGTACAAGGTACAGGGTGGGTAGGCACAAAATCGTTCCTTACCAAAACTGCTGTTGACTTTGTCTCATAAATGTAGTGTGTATATTTTACATTTGCCAAAAAAGACAAGCCTTCAGGTTCGCCATGTTCTATTTTAGAAAATTTGCTAACAATGGCATCGGGATTGCCTTCTACCGTACCTCCAATAACTTCTGCAATTTCTTTTACTGTAAATTTCATATTTTAATCTCAAATATTTTGATTAATTTTACAAAGGTAACATTTATTATTTGAATATTTACCCCTCAAAATTATAATCTCAAAAAATAATTTGGAAAGAAATATTTTATCAATTGATTTTCATTCAAATAAATATTTCTCCAAATGTTTGATACAATAAAAAATAAAAAAAATGGCAAAATGTAAAAAATAATAATGTATCTTTGCAATCTGAATTGTATATTTACATTTTGGAAAAAATGAAATAAAAAATAAATTGAAAATAAAATATTAATAATTCATAATGAGAACAATAAAGTATATTTTGTTAGGTGTGAGTGTTTGCTGTATGGTTTTTGGCGGATATGCTCAAAACGGCAATAAGGCTCAAAAAGAAAGAAAAGTTGGCAAGGGCTGGACATCAATAGGTCCAAGTAATATTGCGGGGAGAACATTGTCTTTGTGTATTGATAAAGACAATTCACAAAAATTGTATGTAGGTGCAGCCGGTAGTGGTTTGTGGCAATCTACCAATGGCGGTGCTTCTTGGATAAGAAATACCGCTTATAATGGTTCTGCTGCTGTTTCTGCTATTGTTCAAGACAATACAGGTGCACTCTATATTGGTACAGGTGATGGTTTGACTGGCTCCAATAATTCGCCAAGGGTTATGGATGCTTATTATAATTATGGTATCAAAGGAGATGGTATTTATAAATCCACCGACAATGGTGCTTCTTTTACTTTGTTACCGGCTACCGAAACATGGGAAGAAATAAATGATATGGTATTCGATTTTAATACCAACAAATTATATGTTGCCACCAATGAAGGTTTGATGGTATCTGCCGATGGCGGTAATTCTTTCCAATTGGCTCATAGCGGGGTTACATTTAAATGTGTAGAAGTGCATGTTGTAGGCAATGTGATTGCCTATACAAATATGGGTGCCCAAGCCAATGCTTATATTTCTACCGATGGAGGGGCTACTTTTACTTCTGTTTGTGCTGCCAACAAATTGCCAACCAATGCAGGACGTATCAGTGTGGCCGTTTCTCCAACTGCTTCAAATATGGTGTATGCTTTGGTTGCAGACAAAAACGGCAAATATCAAGGTGCTTATCAATCAAGAAATACCGGTCTTACTTGGAGAACAATTGCTCCAACAAGTGGTATGACAGACTTGATTGGTGGAGGTGGTTTGGTTTGCAACAGAATTATTGTTGATAATGAGGATTCTTCTAAAATATTTTTAGGTGGTCAGGTATTTTATAGAGGTGCAGAATATGATACGGCTCGTGATTTTAACTGGACGGCTATCTCTTCTGTAAATTATTTATACCATATAGTTTCCAAAGGTCAGGATATGTATATCTGTACTCGTGCCGGCATAAAAAAATCTACCAATAGAGGTACAAGTTTTGCAGCATGCAATAACAATTTTTCCTCTATGCAATCTTATACTTTGGCAGTAGCCAATGACGGGCGTTTTATGAGTGGTATCAGAGAAGGCGGTATTGCTTATATTTCCAATCCTCGCAATACTTCCAAGAGAGCTGTGGAAATAGCAACTCCTGCTGGCGATGGCGGAAACGCAATGTTCTCGTTCATTAAAACAGAAGCGATGTTCTATACCGGTAATTTCGGTTATGTTTATCGAAAAGCAAGTGAAAACAGTGATGCCCAAACACCTGCCGAATGGTATGGTAACAATAGTACACCAACTATTATTAAGGATAAAAATACATCTTTAACCCGTTGGGCTCCATCTCAAAATAATCTTTCATTGCTTTATGCTGCTGCAAGAGTTTCTCCTTTGGCAATGTGGGAATCATACAATGATGTTAAGAGTATAGATTCTATTGATTATATTGCAGACCGCACTTATGTTCCGGGAGATAAAATCTGTGTAAAAAGTACAAGAAACAATTATCCTATTTATTATCAATATGATGGTGCAGATACCTTGCACAGAAATGCAGATACGATACGAGTTCAGGATGTGGTTACTTCCAGATTGTTTTTGGGTGGTGCCGGACATAGATACACAAGCGGTGCTCCTTGTGGTGCTCCTGTTTATTTGTCTACAACATCTTTGGATTATTTCAACCTTCCTTATTGGATGTGTGTGTTCAGAACAAAAGATTCTACCGAACAAGTTATGGATTTGAAAGTGTCTGAAGACGGAGACCATCTGTTTGTTTTAGCAAAAAAATATGTAACAGGTACAGGTTATGCGTATGCTATTTATCGTGTCTCTGGATTTGATGACCATCGTACCCGCAGAGAAATGGAAGTTTATCCATACGATGATCCCAATGCAAGTTTTGCTACTGACAATCCTAACAGGGCATTAGTAGATAATGTATTAATAGAGAATATCACAGGTATGGATATTTTATCTATAACTTTAGACCCGCAAAATAACAACAATCTTATTTATACAACCAATGGAGACGGTTTGGCAGATAATCGTGTGTTTGTGATTACCGATGCTCTTACCGCAACAAATGGAAATGCAACTGTTGAATCGAAAGAAGGAATGGGTATTCCTGAAAATTTGGCAATTTATACCGCCATTGTAGAAATGAACAATGCCAATATTGCTTATGTAGGTACAGAAGCAGGTGTTTATATTACTGAAAATTTCAATACCGCAACTCCTACTTGGGTATTGTATAATAATGGTATCAATGTAAAAGTGCCTGTGTTTAAATTGTTCCAACAAACAAAGGATTGGCCTAATAGTCGTTCTGTTTCTTATTCTGCAGACGGAACTCCAACCTATGTTGATTTTCCTGGCGTAAGCAATTATGGTAGTATTTATGCTGCAACACATGGTTTGGGTATATTTATTGACAGTACTTATTTTGATGCTATTGCGGATAAAAAATTTGAAAATCCGTCAGAACAAACCGCTCAAAATATAAAGGTTTATCCTAACCCGACCAATCATGGGGCAACACTTGCTTTTGAATTGAAAGAAAATGCCAATTTGACTATCAATGTAACTGATATTACAGGCAGAATAATTAAATCAGAAAACAAAAACAATCTTTCTGAAGGTTATTATCAGGAATATATTGATTGCAGCAATTTGTCAGAAGGTATTTATTTCGTAACTATCAATATAAACAATAGATTATATACCAAGAAAATGGTTGTTAGTAAGTAAACATATTGGACATCAACGAAAGGATTAATGCCAATAGCATTAATCCTTTTTTAAAAATTTGGAAATAACTAAAATAAAAAAGAAATGAAAAAGATAATATTGTCATTAAGTATCTTAATGTTCGTTTTTGGGGGTATGGCTCAGAATGTTAGTCAGCAACAAGCCGAAACTATTGCTAAAAATTATATGAATAACCGTTATCCTGCATTGTCGTTTGACAAAGTGTCAGAAGTGATAAGTCATAAGAACAGTCAGAATGAGATTGTATATTATGTATTCAATTTTGAAGACGGAGGTTTTACAATGGTTGCTGCCGACAAAAGAGTAAATCCTATTTTGGCTTATTCTCCGGAAAATAATTATAAGGAAGGTTTGCCCGGTGTAGAAGATTTTGTTTCCGCATACGAAGCAAAAATTACCGATGTAAAATCAGAAGTTGTTCAACCTGACGTAACCGCTTCTATACAATGGGCTGAAATTGAAGAAGGAAGAATGAGAAAAGATGCTGTTGGTCCGGATAAAGTTTTATTAACTTCCCAATGGAATCAGGATAAGTATCATAATGCCCTATGTCCAGATATGTTGGCATCTGAATTGGAGGATGCCAAAAGGGAAGGCGTCGGACTTGCCACATACGATTATCGTGTCCCCAATGGTTGTGTGGCATTGGCAATGGCTCAGATTATGTATTATCACCGTTACCCTCGCGTAGGTGTAAGTTCCAAAGGTTATACACACCCCAAATATGGCCGATTAACAGCCAATTTCGGTGCTACACACTATGATTATGAGGCTATGGCTGATAAGGCTACAGGTTATAGTGATGCTATGGCCCGATTGATTTTCCATTGTGGTGTAGGTGTTCAAATGAATTATAGTGGAACAGGTTCCGGGTCTAATTGGGAAAATTGCCGAACTGCATTTAGAGGATATTTTAATTATAAACAAGCAGAACATTATAATAAATCGTCTTATAGCGAAGATCTGTGGTTTCAGATGTTAAGCAAACAAGTAGATTCAGGTTGGCCGGTTTATTATCACGCTTGTACACAAAGTGGAGCAGGACGTGACGGTTGTCATGCTTTTGTTTGCGATGGTTATAGTTCTACAGGAGAACTGCACTTCAATTTCGGTTGGGGTGGTTCTTCCGATGGATTCTATACATTAACAGATATGTATGGCTATACGGTAAGCAACGGAGCAATTTGTGGGCTTAAACCTTTAGATGAAACTGTCAACTTTTTCACAGGTACCGACACTTTGACTGCCAACTACGGCTCTTTCAACGATGGTAGCGGTCGTTTGCCATACAGAAGCAATACCAATTGTTCGTGGTTGATAACACCGCAAAATGGTCTTGGTGTAACTAAAATAGAACTAAAGGTGTCCGCATTTGAAACCTACGATGAGAACGATTATGTGCTTATTTATGCAGGCAATACGGCTTCAGGTACACCTATTGCAAGATTATCGGGTACTGTGGCCGCAGGAACAACTTATATTGTCAATGCACCTTCGGCATTTGTTGTTTTTGTTAGCAATGGTTCTAACGAAAAAGACGGGTTCACCTTCAATTATAGTGCAACCGTTTCATCTTATAGCCAATGCAATTCAGGTCTTAACCCAACTCCATTGACTGCAAATACGGGTACGATAACCAATATAGGTACTACACCATATTACAATTCTAATACTTGTAATTGGATAATCTCTCCTGCCAATGCCACTACCGCTCAAAAAGTAGGTTTGGTATTTACCAGATTTAATCTGGCAAAAGGTGATTGGATTGAAATTTATACTGGTGGAAGAAATACAGGAGCAACAAGAAATTATCCGGAATACGGTCAATATAGGTTTTCAGCAGAAAATCCGCCTGTAATAGGTACTGCTTATGTAGTAGAGGCCGCTTCTGCATACGTGAGATTTTTTGCTGACAACAAAGATAATGGTGTCGGTTTTGAATTGCAATGGCATGGCGATGTGGGTATAAGAGATTTGAATGCAGGCGTAACTACATTGAATGTTTATCCTAATCCAGCCAATAATGTTTTAAATATTGATATTGAAACAACAGAAGCGGAAAATGTAACTTTAACACTTTGTGATATATTGGGCAAAACCTTAAA